>NZ_JBVICA010000002.1:0-4455 GCF_055573115.1 Streptomyces sp. NPDC030222 | reverse complement strand
CAGGGGGGGGGGGGGGTGGGGGGGGGGGGGGGGGGGGGGGGGGGGGGGGGGAGGGGGGGGGGGGGGGAGAGGAGAAAAAAAAACACCCCCCCCCCCCCCCCCCCCCCCCCCCCCCCCCCTCTTCTCCACGCTCCCGCGGGATCCGCGGGAGCCGTCCGTGGGACTACTTCACCGGTTCGGGCTCCGGCTGGTCCGACTCCTCAACGTCACCGGCCGGGTCGACGGGCGTCTTCACCGAGTCGAGGAGCAGCTGCGCCACGTCGACGACCTGGAGCGACTCCTTCGCCTTGCCTTCGTTCTTCTTGCCGTTCACGGAGTCCGTGAGCATGACGAGACAGAACGGGCAGGCGGTGGAGACGATGTCCGGGTTGAGGGACAGGGCCTCGTCCACGCGCTCGGTGTTGATGCGCTTGCCGATCCGCTCCTCCATCCACATGCGCGCGCCACCGGCGCCGCAGCAGAAGCCGCGCTCCTTGTGGCGGTGCATCTCCTCGTTCCGCAGGCCCGGCACCTTGGCGATGATCTCGCGCGGCGGCGTGTAGACCTTGTTGTGGCGGCCCAGGTAGCAGGGGTCGTGGTACGTGATCAGACCCTCGACCGGGGTGACCGGGATCAGCTTGCCCTCGTCGATGAGGTGCTGGAGCAGCTGGGTGTGGTGGATGACCTCGTACTCGCCGCCGAGCTGCGGGTACTCGTTGGCGATGGTGTTGAAGCAGTGCGGGCAGGTCGCGACGATCTTCTTCGCGGACTTCGGCTTCTTCGTCGACTCGTCCTCGTCGTCCTCGCCGAACGCCATGTTCAGCATCGCGACGTTCTCGGCGCCGAGCTGCTGGAACAGGAACTCGTTGCCGAGGCGGCGCGGGGAGTCACCGGTGCACTTCTCCTCCCCGCCCATGATCGCGAACTTGACGCCCGCGATGTGCAGCAGTTCGGCGAAGGCCTTGGTGGTCTTCTTGGCCCGGTCCTCCAGGGCGCCGGCGCAGCCGACCCAGTAGAGGTAGTCGACCTCGGTGAGGTCCTCGACGTCCTTGCCGACGACCGGGACCTCGAAGTCGACCTCCTTGGTCCACTCGAGGCGCTGCTTCTTGGCCAGGCCCCAGGGGTTGCCCTTCTTCTCCAGGTTCTTGAGCATCGTGCCCGCCTCGGACGGGAACGCGGACTCGATCATGACCTGGTAGCGGCGCATGTCGACGATGTGGTCGACGTGCTCGATGTCGACGGGGCACTGCTCGACACAGGCGCCGCAGGTGGTGCAGGACCACAGGACGTCGGGGTCGATGACCCCGTTCTCCTCGGCGGTGCCGATCAGCGGGCGCTCGGCCTCGGCGAGGGCGGCCGCGGGGATGTCCTTCAGCGCCTCCTCGGAGGCCCTCTCCTCGCCCTCCATGGACTTGCCGCCGCCGGCCAGCAGGTACGGGGCCTTGGCGTGCGCGTGGTCGCGCAGCGACATGATCAGGAGCTTCGGCGAGAGGGGCTTGCCGGTGTTCCAGGCGGGGCACTGCGACTGGCAGCGGCCGCACTCGGTGCAGGTGGAGAAGTCGAGGATGCCCTTCCAGGAGAACTGCTCGACCTGGGAGACGCCGAAGACGTCGTCCTCGCCCGGGTCCTCGAAGTCGATCGGCTTGCCGCCGGAGGCCATGGGCTGGAGCGCGCCGAGGGCGGTCTCGCCGGCGGCGTTGCGCTTGAACCAGATGTTGGGGAAGCCGAGGAAGCGGTGCCAGGCCACGCCCATGTTGGTGTTGAGCGAGACGGTGATCATCCAGATCAGCGAGGTGCTGATCTTGACCATCGCGGCGAAGTAGATCAGGTTCTGCAGGGTGGCGGTGCTCAGCCCCTTGAAGGCCAGCACCAGCGGATACGACACGAAGTACGCGGCTTCGTAGTGGTCGACGTGGTGGATCGCGCCCTCGAGGCCGCGCAGGGCGAGGATGGCCAGGCCGATGGTGAGGATGACGTACTCGACGAAGTAGGCCTGCCAGGCCTTGGAGCCCGCGAACCGGGACTTGCGGCCGGCCTTGGAGGGCAGGCTGAGCAGCCGGATCACGATGAGCGCGAGGATGCCGACGACCGTCATCAGGCCGATGAACTCGATGTAGAGCTCGAACGGCAGGAAACCGCCCAGCACCGGGAGCGTCCAGTCGGCCTGGAAGAGCTGGCCGTACGCCTGCGCCAGGGTCGGCGGCAGCGTCAGGAAGCCGATCGCGACGAACCAGTGGGCGAACCCGACGATCCCCCAGCGGTTCATCCGGGTGTGGCCGAGGAACTCCCTGACCAGCGTGATCGTTCGAGCCTTCGGGTTGTCCGTGCGGCTGCCCGCGGGGACCGGCTGTCCCAGCTTGACGAACCGGTAGATCTGCGCGATGGCTCGGGCGAAGAGCGCGACGCCGACCACGGTGAGGACCAGCGACACAATGATCGCGGCGAGTTGCATGGGGGCTCCTCGGGCCTGCGAGGGTGAGGGTGGGGATCCACACTACTAAGCGGTAACTTATCGAGTCAGTAGTGAGACTACCCAGTAATGCCGCCGCACTGTAGCCGCGCAAGCGGTGATCTGTGTCGCTGAGGCAACCCTCAGCGACACCGTGCGCCCGTTCCGTCCTCCGCCCTCCTGCCGGGCGGAAGGGCGTCGGCGAGCACTACTGGAAGGGTACGGGCCAGCAGGGCCAGGTCCATGCCGAGCCAGTGGTGCTCCGCGTAGTGCCGGTCGAGCAGGTCCCGGTCGTACCACGGGAGTCCGGACCGGCCGTGGATCTGGTGCAGGCCGGTGATGCCCGGCGCCGCGCGCAGCGCCTCCGTGCGGGTCCCCGCCGCGGTCGGGGCCTCCCGGTACGTCCCCACGCCGTTTTCCGCCCCGGTCGGCGATTCCGCCGCCTCTTGTGGGCGCGGCGGGTGCGGACGTGGTCCCACCAGGGACATCTCGCCGAGCAGGACGTTGACCAGCTGGGGGAGCTCGTCCAGGTGGGAACGGATGATCAGTCGCCCCGTACGGCTCTCCGGGCGTGCACCGAAGCGCAGCATCGCGAACGGGCGCCCGCCCAGGCCCTCCCGCGGCACCTGGATCACCGTCCCACGGGGGCTGCGGGCGGAGACGGCGACCGTGACCGCGACGGCAAGCATCACGGGGGCTGCTGTCAGGAGCAGCATCAGTCCGCCGACCAGGTCGAGTGCACGTTTTGCTGCCATATATCGCACTCTGGCATGGGGTGGGTGAGGGGAATGTGTGCCACGCCGCCGGGGCGCGCGGCTTGCTTGCGTATAAGCGCAAAATAAAACCTGAGTCGCCTTGACTCAGGTCTGTTGACTCGTTTGGAACGGTCATGCATCCTTGAGCCTGTTCCACTCAAGTCAGCTGGAGGAATCGAAATGGCACGTGCGGTCGGCATCGACCTGGGCACGACTAACTCCGTCGTCAGCGTTCTGGAGGGCGGCGAGCCCACCGTCATCACCAACGCCGAGGGCGCCAGGACCACGCCTTCCGTCGTCGCCTTCGCCAAGAACGGTGAGGTGCTCGTCGGCGAGGTCGCCAAGCGCCAGGCGGTCACGAACGTCGACAGGACCATCCGGTCGGTCAAGCGCCACATGGGCACCGACTGGAAGATCAACCTGGACGGCAAGGACTTCAACCCGCAGCAGATCTCCGCGTTCATCCTGCAGAAGCTGAAGCGGGACGCCGAGGCCTACCTGGGCGAGAAGGTCACCGACGCGGTCATCACCGTCCCGGCGTACTTCAACGACTCCGAGCGTCAGGCGACCAAGGAGGCCGGCGAGATCGCCGGTCTGAACGTCCTGCGCATCGTGAACGAGCCGACCGCCGCCGCGCTGGCGTACGGCCTCGACAAGGACGACCAGACCATCCTGGTCTTCGACCTCGGCGGCGGCACCTTCGACGTCTCGCTGCTGGAGATCGGCGACGGCGTCGTCGAGGTGAAGGCCACCAACGGTGACAACCACCTCGGTGGTGACGACTGGGACCAGCGCGTCGTCGACTACCTGGTGAAGCAGTTCGCCAACGGCCACGGCGTCGACCTGTCCAAGGACAAGATGGCGCTGCAGCGTCTGCGCGAGGCCGCGGAGAAGGCGAAGATCGAGCTCTCCTCCTCGACCGAGACCACGATCAACCTGCCCTACATCACGGCGTCCGCCGAGGGCCCGCTGCACCTGGACGAGAAGCTCACCCGCGCCCAGTTCCAGCAGCTGACCGCGGACCTGCTGGAGCGCTGCAAGCACCCGTTCCACAACGTCATCAAGGACGCGGGCATCCAGCTGTCCGAGATCGACCACGTCGTCCTCGTGGGCGGCTCGACCCGTATGCCGGCCGTCGCCGAGCTCGTCAAGGAGCTGACCGGCGGCAAGGAGGCCAACAAGGGTGTGAACCCGGACGAGGTCGTCGCCATCGGTGCCTCGCTCCAGGCCGGTGTCCTCAAGGGTGAGGTCAAGGACGTCCTGCTGCTGGAC
>NZ_JBVICA010000001.1:435570-578192 GCF_055573115.1 Streptomyces sp. NPDC030222 | reverse complement strand
GGCGGATCTTCCGACGCGCCCGCTGCAGCCCCACGCGCCTCTCCGCAATCGGCGCCGCGGTCCTCACCCTGGAGAGGCAACGCTGAAAAGGCTCAGTGGCTCGACATGGACCGTGTGCGTGGCAGAGAGGGTTCCTCCTTCGCGGCAGCGAGAGACGCGTTCACCACGGTCACCTCGAAGGCTCAGTAGATGATCTGGAGTTGATCCCTTGCCAATCAAGTTGGTCGCCTCAGGTCAGCGCACAGCAGGCGACTGACTTTGCTGTCCAAGGACAACAAGTTCGCCGGGGGCAGACGGGAAAGATCCACGAATGACTGGCCAACGCGCGCTGGGCATGTCAACGTAGACGACCTTCGCGGAAATAGCAGCTCAGAGAGGTGATCGCCCGTGACCGTGGCTCCGGTGAGCCCCGGATTTTCCACCACAGTCGAGGCCCTTCGGCTGCGTGAGTGGCAGCTCGGCCCCGGCCAGCCCACACTCGTCTTGGACCAATTCACCGCTACCGACTTCAACCTCGTCGTGGACGACCGCGCTGACGTACACGTCAGCTCGAAGGACGGCCGCTTCTACCTCGGCTGGTTCCCGCACGGCCGCCCCGGCACCAGCGGCGAGGGATGGAAGATCGCCGTCACCGGAACGGCCAAGGTGCGCGGCTACCACGTGTCCTTCGACACCGAGACGCCGACCGAAATCGTCGCCGCAGCCGTGGCGCGCGTACTGGAGACCTCCCGGCGCCTGTAACGCAGAGGCTCGAGTCCGGGGACTCCACCGCAGACCGCGCTCTGGCGGTCTCCCCGCCCGCCCATCTCTCATGCAAGGAGGCTCCGTGGAAGGCACGGAAATGACCGTCGGCGATCTCATCGACCGCTTGTCTGCCTGCGACCGGAATGCTCCAGTGCGCCAGGCGATGAATCCCTTCTTCCCGATGGCACACCGCATCGCCCAGGTCATCCAGGGCACGGACGAGACCGGGCAGACAGTCGTCTATCTCGCCGAAGGCCGGGACGCGGATACGCAGCTCGGCCACCTACCGCCCGAGGTCGCTGTCGAGCTGGCCTGGCAGTCTCCCGTCCAGGCGCCCCCGCGCCGCCCCCGCCGCACCGCCAGCGGCCAGTAACCCGCACCAGCCCTTGGAGGCGCCCCTGCACCCCGACCTTCCGCTCGACCCGTTCAACCCGATCAGCGCCCAGTCCGCGTACTGGGTCGGCCCCCGGCACCTGGCTGGTGACGATGGATGTCTCTACGACATCGTCGCCGACATGCTCGCCGGCCTCGGCTGGACGAGCCTGACGATCGTTCGCGGACGACAGGAGCCGGACGGGGCGCCGGAGGATCGTCAGGTCCTGCGCAGCACCGTTCTGCACATCAGTCCCGACACCCTCCGGTGGGCTCAGTGGGTCCTGCCGGACGAGCCGTTCCGCCTTGGCGAGCTGCCGATTGCCTGGCAGGTCTCCGCTCGCGCGGACACGAGTAGCCCGCTTGCCCAGTGGTCCGCCTACTTCACGCCCGATGTTCCTGGGGAGGTTCTCGCCGACTTCCTCGTCGCGCTCGACGCCCGCGACCAGCCTGCCGTGCCGCTGGCAGGGCCCGAGCTGGTCCTCGACGCCGTCACGGCGCACGGCTGGCTGCGCGACATCGACCAGCCCGGCGCGGCAGCGATGGACCCGAGCTTTACCTCGCACCTCAGTCACAGCGAGGTACCGCCGCTCATCCAGGACGCAGACCTGCGCGCCCTGGTGGCCGAGGCGGACGAAGCGGGTCCGGCGGGATGGCAGGCATGGGCTGAGCCGGCGCTGGGCGCGCCGTGCCTGTGGGCCGCTTCCTTCGGTGCCAGCGTCCCGCACGACCTCGTCGCCGCGTTTGCCGGCTCGCTCAGCTCTACCGCACCGGTTCTTCGGCGGGTGCTGCCCGAGAGCACTCAGGAGCGGCTCCTGCGCGCCCCGGCTGCTTGAGCGCCGGGGGGCGGGGCGGCTGCACCCTGCCGACACAAGCGAAGCTCGGCCATCCCGATCCGGGGTGGCCGAGCTTCTCGTGTTCCGGGCTGGTGTTCACCGTGAGGGGTGTACGTGCCTTCCCGTTCGGTGCTGCTTCCGTCAGAGCACCGTGCCGTGGATGACCGCACCCTCGCACCCGATCCGCTGCGCCCGTAGCAGCACGGGCCGGGAACCGCCCGGCCGGCCGAGCGCGCCGGCGCCCCCGACCGCGGGGGTCGAGGGCGCCGGGGTGGTCGTACGGGCCGGTGTCAGCGGGCTGTTGTCGCTTTGGCGAGAGCCTTGTCGAGGTGCCGGTCGACCAGGGCCGGCGAGCCGGAGACGATCATCAGCACGCTGCCGTCCCGTATCGCGGTCTGCTTCAACACGCTGTCGCGTCCACCGGCGGAGAAGGTCATCAGCTGGCTCCACTGCTCGTCACCGAGCCGGGGAGGGGCCGTCTTCTGCGTGGTGATGTCGATCGCGTTGCTGCCGGCAAGGACCTGATACTCCGGGCAGCCGGTCATGGCCTCGAAAATGCGTCCCATGCCGTCGGAGAGTTTGCTCGCGGTATCGCTGTACAGCTCCTCGGAGACCTCCGAGTCGCTGCCGTCGCCGTAGGTGAAGGTGGCCTCTGCCTGGCGGGGGAAGTCGAGTGACCCTCCGGTGGCCGCGTCGCCACCCAGTTCGTTGAGGGCCGAGCAGCCCAGGACGGTGACGTCGTCGTGCTGGGAGGGGCGCTCGGGCTTGCGGGCGTAGCCGTCGCCGAGATCGGTCTCGTCGAGCAGGCGCGCCTCGAGCGCGGCCGAGGACAGCGGGGCATCGTTGTCGGTGCTGGCCGGCTTCCCGCTGCCTGCAGAGGAGGGGGAAGCTGGCTTCGCCTCCTGGTGGTCGGTGGAGCAGGCGGGCAGGGCGAGGAGAGTGACGGCGGTGAGCCCGAGGGCGACGGAGACGCGGACGCGCATGGGTGAACTGACCCCTTGTTGTGAGGTGACGGTTGGGCAGCGCGGGCCATGGGCCCGGTGGGGTCGTAGGAGTGGGGGTCAGTGGCCGAGGTGCCGCAGGCAGTCCTCGAACGTGGCGTGCGTCGCGTCCGCGGGGCCGGAGTGTCGGTTGTACCAGGCGGTGTCGAGACGCGGCTCATGCTGCTGGTGCCCCTGGCGGCAGCGCAGCCAGACCTGGTCGCGGGTGGAGATGATGACCCAGTCCCGGTACGCACCGCACCCGGCACAGGCGACGATCTCGTCGTCGAGGACGATCGGCTGCGCCCAGGGCATCATCCGGCCGTCGAGCTGGTCGTGGCTCGGTACGCGCAGCTCCGGCGGCAGGAAGTCGTCCACCACCGTCGCCGGATCGGCGGACCCTATTTCAGCCCGCATCCGCTCGACCTCCGGCGGTACCCGGCCCTCCAGCCGCACGAACGCCTCGTAGTGCAGTCGCTCCATCTCGCTGGGTTGCGCCGCGCGGCGGCGAATCCGGTGAAACACCTGGCTGTCCTCCCTCGTCTCGGCCTGCACGCGACATGATCGTGTCTCCCGTCCCCGACCTGCTTCAATTCACAAAGTCCACAGTCACGATCGGCTGTGTCGCGGTCCGAGGCTCCGCCCGGTGTCCTGACGCCCCGCATCTCTCCGGTGCGGCGCAATTTCTGGGCGGCTCCGGTCATGTGGTGCCGCCCAGCGCCGGCCCACCTCGTCCGCCCGGTCAGAACCGACCCTGGCCACTTCGCAGGCAATACGAGACGGGATGGCCGGACGGAATCGGCCTGGCGACAGCAAGTCGTTGGGACAAGCTGACCCGTGATTTACCGGAAGTTGCCTATCTGCTGGTCGTCCGACCGCGGGCGGGGGAACTTGGAACGCGACGGGACAGCTCTGCTCGTTGCCCGCTTCACTGCGTGGTTGGTGGGCGCCATGCCGGTGGTGTCGGCGGGGAGGCCAGCTGTGCGGCGCAGCCGCCACACGAGCACGTCGCTGACCGACTCCGCGCTCGACAGCTCCCGTAGCCCGGCGGCTTCGGTAAGGAGGGCGGCGGGGTCGTGGCCGGCGGTCTCGGCGTCGGTGAGGGTGGAGGCGAGGGCGTACCAGCCGGGTTCGGCGAGGATCTGTTCGGCCAGCTCCGGCAGCGCCTCGCGCAGCACCGCCGCCTGCCGTTGCCGCAGTGGGCGGGTGAGGTGCCGACCGCGCTGGTACAGCGCACCGAGAGGCTGGTTGGCGGCGGTCCGATAGGCGGCGCGCAGATGCTCGGCGGCCTGGCGTGCGGCGGCGGCTTGCTGGGCGTGGTTCTTCTTCGCGTGCCAGTGGGCGGCTGCGGTGATGAGGAAGAACAGCATGTCGATCGCCATCGCGGTGGTCGCCCCGTCTTCCCCGCGGCCGAGCGCGGGGCCGCTGTGGACGAGGTCGCGCGCGGCCTGGCGCAGCGCCCGGTCGTGCCCGCGTTCGGCCCGTACGTGGGAGCGGGAGGCCCGCTCGAATACCCAGGCCGCCTCGCGCAGTTCGCTGCGGGTGTGGGCGGCGGAGGTCTTGGCGAGGGCGTCCAGGACCTCACCGGCAGCCGCGATGTACGCGGCGGCGACCGCGTCTTCGCCGTGCTCGACGATGAGCACCGCCTGCCACGCGGCCGACGCGGTCCGCCGGCGCGCGACGGCCGGACTGCTCGGCGCCGGCTGCGCGGGCGGCTCCGTCGTAGCGGCATCACCACGATCGGGGCTGTCGGCAGACCAGCGTTCCCGGATGCGGGGCAGGGACAGGTCCGGGGCGAGCCGCGCGCCGGGGAAGAACACCGGCTCGCCGTCCTTGTTGCGGTCATCGGGGAGCGCGACCTTGTACCCGAGCAGATCTCCGGAGGGGGCGACCCGTTTGCGGATGAGCAGGCCGGCGGCGGCCAGCCGGTCGAAGAACTCCTTCTCGCTCTGCACGCCGGCCACCGCGCGGCGCACCGCCTCTCGCAGCTCCTCCCGCGCGGTGCGCTCGCGGCCCTGGCGTTCGGCCTTGTGGCGTTCGGCGCTGGTGGGGCGCTGGGCGGCGGTGCCGTCGCCGGGCGTGACCTGGTGCAGGCCGAGTTCCTTCTCGATGAGGCGGCATTCGGCCTGGGCTCGCTTGCCGGAGCGGAAGTCGTCGGGGCGGCTGCCGTCCTCGCACACCAGGGTGGCGACGATGTGGATGTGGTCGTCCGCGTGGCGTACGGCGGCCCAGCGGCAGCCGGGTTCGCCGCCGCCGGGGTCGATGCCGGTGGCGGCCACGATGCGGCGGGCGATGTCGCCCCACTCCTCGTCGGACAGGATGCGGTCGTCCGCGGTGGCGCGCACGGAGGTGTGCCAGACGTGCTTGGCGGGCCGCGCGTGGGTCGGGAGGGCCTCGACGGGTTGGTCGAGGAGCTGCTGGAGGTCCTTGAGGGTGGCGTGCGGGTCGCGGCCGGGGTCGGGGGACATGCCGTCGAAGGAGGCGACGAGGTGCGGGTCGATGTGTTCCTCGTGCTTGCCCGGCCCGTACAGGTAGGCGAGCAGGCCGATGGTGCGTGATCCGGATTTGTTGACGCTGGGGATCATGAGGAACAGTGCGCGATGAGCTGCGAGGCGGCGGTGTGGACGGTGCCGGCCGCATGCTGGACAGCGGCGATCGCCGCTTCGAGCTGCGGGGCATCGGCACCGGAGTTGAGGGCCTTCATCGCCTGGTTGAGGTTGCTGCCGGCCCAGCCGAGTCTGCGGCGGCTGTCGAACAGTGCGGTGATCACTTCGCGTTCGTTGGCGATCTCGGCGCTCGTGCGGTCGAGGTCGCGGGCGGCGGCGAGCGCGGAACGTGCGAGGAAACCGGCGACGGACAGGTTGCACCGGGCGGCGGCGGACTTTATCAGGGCGAACTCTTCTTCGTTGAAACGGGTGTTGGGCTGGTGCAGGCGCTTCTTCTCGGGCGGCTGTCGGGGACGCTGGCGGGCACGTGCAGCGCGGTCACGGCGGCTGCGCGGCTCGGATCGCGTCTCCTCCTGCTCTGGCTTCGATCCGCCCTCGGTCGAAGCCAGAAGGACCTGCGCCCCCCGGTGCAGGCCCTCTCCCGTCCCCTTGGGGGCGGGTTCGGCGGAAGCTACGCTTCCGCCCCAACTTGCTCGCCCCGAGACCGAGTTGCGGTCGGGAGCAGGTTCCGGGGTGGTGCCGTTCTGGTTGGGGTTCGTCATCGGCTTTCGGGCCTCGTGGAGCGGATGCGGTGCTGGATGGTGGCGGCCAGTTCGACGACGTCGGCCGGTCCAGCGAGGACGCGGACGGGGCCGTCGGGGTGGTCCTGGACGAGCCACTGGCCGGTGGGCGCGAGGACGGCGGCGTGCAGGAGTCGCCGACGGACCAGGACGTCCGCCCAGGTGCCGGCCTCGGCGACCGTGGGCTCGGATGAGCGAGGAGAAAGCGGAACCACGGCGTACCTCCTTGAGCGGGGCGGTGGCCCGGCAAGAAGCCGGGCCACCCGTTGTGATTGAGGGATTGAGCTGGGGTTTTGCCGGTTCAGCCGCACTCAGGGCAGCGCCCGACGTGGCTGTTGAGGGCCCGGGCCATCCGCTGCTTCGTCGAGGCAGCCTGCTTCGCGCTGGACTTCGCCGCCGGCCTGCCCTCGTGCCGCTTGGAGTGGGCGAGCAGGAAGCCGATCTCTCGCTCGTACTCCGCGCGGACGGTGTCGAACTGGTGGCAGGTCTTCATCGGGCGGCGCTCCTTGTTGTCGTGGTGTTGTCGCTGCGCAGCTCCTGGAGGACGAGGCTCAGCCGGTCGTTCCGGCCGCCCTTCAGGCCCTCGCGGCGGAGGATCTCGCGCAGCTGGACCCGGGTGACGGCCGCGTTGCCGTCCCGTGCGAGCAGGGCAGGGACATGCGGACGGACCTGCTGGACGAGCTGCTCCACCGACTGCTCCGGCTCGCGTGGCGGATGCTGGGTCCGCGGGGTGCGGGGCCGGGCGCGCTTCCCCTTGTCCTTCGTCCGGGGCTTCGTGGCCGTCTTCCGGCGAAGGGGGACCTGGTGTCCCCGGTCCCCGGTGGTCTCGGTCCCCGTGTCGGTGTCGGTCGGTCCCCGGTCTCCGGTGGTCTCGGTCCCCGTGTCGGTGTCGGTCGGTCCCCGGTCTCCGGTGGTCTCGGTCCCCGTGTCGGTGTCGGTCGGTCCCCGGTCCCCGGTGGTCTCGGTCCCGGACTCGGCGACGCTCGGTCCCTGATGCGAATCAGAGCCCTGAGCAGGTACTTCTCGCGTAGTGCGGTCGGTCTCCGTGCCCCCTGCGTCCCCCTCTGCGGCTTCCGGATTGGCGGGACCGGTCCCCGGGGCCGCGCTCGCTTCAGGGGCCTCAGTCCCCGCAGTGGTCCCCATTTCGTAGCCTTCGGTCCCCACGATTGGCGACGCCTTCGAGTCCGCGATTCCGGGGACCGGTCCCCGCGGGTCGCCCGGTCCCCGGTTCGCGTCCGGCTCGTCGGGACCGTGGGGACCGGGGACGGGGACCGGTGCATTCGACGTCGGCGGCGAGGGGACCGTGGCCGCCGTTGTCATGCTGTGCGCAGGGGACCAGGGAGAGGGGAGCGGGACCGTGGCGAGCGCGAGGGCGTGCCGACGCGCGGCGAGCTGGTCGAGCATCTGCGCGCGCTGGACGGGGTCGGTGCCGACCGAGGCCCTGCCGACCGCCTTCGACAGGCGCCGGGTCAGCCGTCGGCCTCGCCAGCTTTGCTGCTGTGCGGGCGTGCGCTCGGCGAGGCGGGCGGCGAGGGCGACCGCGCGGGTGGTGGCCCGGTCGCGGGTGATCTGGGCGGCGTCGCGGTCTCGAGCGGCGATGCCGAGGCGGGACAGCAGGCGTTCGCGCGCCTCCCGGCCCAGGACGGCGATCAGCCCGTGGGAGGCGGCGCCCGGGGTGCGCAGGCGCAGTTCGATGCCCATGGCGAGGTGCCAGAGCATCGCCGCCATGATCGGGCCGACGAAGGCGCGGACTGTTCCGCCGACGGGGCCGCTCTCGGCGTAGGCGGGGATCACCTGTACTCCGGTGATCACCCAGACCAGCGTGCCGGGCAGGCCGGGTGCACCCTGGGTGGCCAGGTTCTGCCGGGCCATCAGCGCGGTCGCGAAGAGAGCGAGTTCGGCAGCGGCGAACATCGCGGCGCGTTCGGCGGTGCCGGCCATGTCGAGGTAGTCGGCGGCGAAGCGCCAGCTCGTGTCCGCGCTGTAGGCGGTGCAGCCGAGCGCGGCGAGCGCGGCGACCTTGACCGCCGGGCTGCCGAGACGCTTCTGCGGGCGGGTGTCCCGGCGCCGGATCGCCCAGGTGGTCAGCACCAGGGTGAGGGCGGCGGGCACGCCGATCGCGAGGAGGAGAGGCAGGTCCGGAGCGGCACCGAGGGACAGGACGGGGTGGGTCATGCTGCCTTTCCGAGAGGGGCGTGCGCCGAGGTCGACGCCACCGGACGGGTCACCGGCTGCCGTGTGCCGGGCCGGGCGGGCACGGGGCCGCCTGCGGTCGGGGCGGCCTTCTTCCTCTTCTTCTTGGGCCGGGGCACGCCGTAGGTGCGGTCGCGGTCGAGGATCTTGTTGGCTGCCTGCCGGAGCAGGTCACGGGCGTGTTTGTGGCTGATCTGCAGGGCGGCGGCGAGCCGGGCGGGACGCCAGCCCCGGACGTAGGCGTGGTCGATGACGACTTGGCGCTCGGCCTCGGTCAGGTGCACGTCGCGTCCGTTGAAGAACGCGCTCACGCGTCGGTAGTCGAGGCGCTGGGGCAGCCCGTCATGCCAGGGGCGTCGCTCGGCTTCGGTGAGCCCGCCCCAGATGCCGTCCTTGAGGACGTTCTCCAAGGCGTAGTTGAGGCAGTCGCGGCGCACCGGGCACCAGCCGCACAGCTCCTTCGCCTCGGCGATGGCCTCGTGGTCCCGGGGGAGCGGGAAGAACACGGCGTCGGCGTCCTCTGGGTCCATGCCGTGGCACACACCGCGGCTTTGCCAGCTGGTGTCGCCGATGCCGCGCAGGCCGGTGGGCGGCGCGTCGTGGGTGGTGATGTGGCGCAAGGGGGTCTCCGATGTGCTGCCGCGTGGCCGGTCGGGGCCGGCGTCGGAGGGACGCGGCGTCGGGTGCCAGCTGCGGCGCAGGGAGGTGCGCCGCAGCCGAGGCGGGACGGTGGTGTGGTGGCGGTGCATCGGGTGGGATGCACCGGCGTTGTGAGCCGGTCAGGCCATCGCGGGCTGCTGAACCTGCTGGCTCTGCTGGCTCTGCTGGGCGGCGGCGAGGTCGAGGCGGCCAGGGTGAGGGGTGGCGCGCGAGGCGTTGCCGCGTGCATAGCCGTCGCGGTCGACCCGTCGGCGGCGGCACGGCTCGCCGACCTGGGCCTGGCACCACTCGCAGCGGACCGAGAGGGCGTCGGGCTGGCCCTGGGCGACGGCCGCCTCGCGAGCCGCGCGTGCGGGCCGGTAGGGGGCGAGGGCGGCTCGGGCTGCGGGCGGTATGCAGGAGCCGACCTCCTGCAGCCTTGCCTTCAACCGCGGGTCGATTCCGTCGCGACCGCTCGTGATCGCCCGGGCCTGCGCGGGCTTGGCGATGCCGGCGGCCACCGCGCGTCGGGTGCCGACCAGCTCGGCGGTCCAGGCCGCCTGATCGTCCGGATCGACGGACGGAGTGGGGTCGGTGTGTCGGGTCAGGCGGTCACGCCGGTAGGTCTCCCACGGACGGGCGACGTCCGCAGGCAGGATCGGGTACGGCGAGAGGCGGATGTGCTGGCGGGCGGTGACGCGGGCGTCCCAGCCGTGCGGGGTGGCCATTGGCACGTCGCCGAGCAGCTCGTGCCACTGGGCGAGCTGGTCGCGGGCCTCGCCCTGGTCGGTGCGGATGGTGCGGGGGTCGAGTCGGCCGATGTAGGCCAGCAGGGCGGCGATTTCGCGGCGATCCACGGTGTGGCTACTCCGTTCCGGTCGGCTCGTCGAGGGCGGCAAGGAGGGCGGCGGTGTGGGCCTCGGCGCGGGTCATGCCGCCTGCCTGGGCGGGGCCGCTGCCGGGCAGGGCGTAGAGCTTCGGGCGGCTCTGGGGGTGTTCTCGGGCGACCCAGGACCGCCAGTCGGCAGCCCAGGCTCCTGCGGTCCGGGGCTTGTAGTCGGCCCGGTGGGCTCGCCACTTCTGGTCGGCGGCGCGCAGGCCGTCCTCGCCGAGGCGGGCGAGGTGACCTTGCTGGCGGGCCCAGGTGTGGGTGGCTGGGTCGAGCTGCCACTCGCTGGCCGAGGTGACGGCAGCACCACTACTGCTGCTGTACCTACGGTTCACCTTCGGTTCACTACGGTTCTGGGGGTCGGAACCTGACCCTTCCCTGGGTCGGAATCTGACCCGTCGGGGGGTCGGATTCTGACGTGAGGGGTCGGAATCTGGCCCGGTCAGATCCGGGCAGGAAGAGTCGGAATTTGCCCCCTTCTTGCGGTAGATGGCGTACCGCCGAAGCTTGGCTTCATCCAGGTCGGGCACCGGATCGGACTCCGATGCCGGATCGGCGCGTTCGACGTCCGACTCGTCTCGCTTGGCCACCACGAGCTTGGCCAGGTATGCGGCAGCGAGGGGCAGCCGGTAGACCGAGCTGCGCTGCGGGCCCTCGTACTCGTCGAGCTGCTTGAGCTCACCACTGTCGAGGAGCGAGGTCAGAGCGCTGCGTACCGCGTTGCGGGAAGCGTTCGTCCTCTTCATCAGGCTGGTGACGGAAGCCCAGGCGATGCACTGGTCGTCGGCTGCCCGGTCGGCGATCGAGAGAAGCACCAGGCGGGCGGTTCCCCGGCTGCGGCTGTGCTCCCACACCCAGTCGCGGGTGTTCTTGCTCATCGGCCACCACCGAACAAGTAGCGGTCCATTGCCGCGCAGGCCGACTCCGGCCTTTTGCGCAGGGCAGACTGCATGCAACAATCTCCTTTGCAGTGTTGTCGCGCTGAGACGCCCCGTGGAAGGGATCAGCGCGGTGATGGTGGGCAACCTCCGCCCTTGCCGGGGCGGTCGTGCCATTCAGCGTTCGGCGTCCGGGAGTTACCGCTCTCGGGCGCCGTCGCTGTTACAGGGGGTCTATCCGTCGTGGCTGGGGTGCACGCCGTCTCCCATGCTGGTCTGGTGGTGTCGGGCGTAGCTGCCCGAGGGAACGACGAACATGGCACGTACCCCGTGTCAAGATCCAGACTTGGTTCTTAATCTCTGTAGAAGTCGCGAGACCGCATGCCCGCCCCGATTCGACATCCATCGCCGGTGGCAGCCATCAGGCGCGATCGAGGTGCGGTCGACGCCCTGGCCGCCACTCGTGCGCGCATGGGCGTTGCCGGCACCGGAAGGCGCGGACGCGTCCGGCAACTCGCATGACCGATATAGCCGCCGGCTCCTTGACGTGCTCACGCACGTTGACGCCGGCGACCCGCATGGGCGGGGATCAGCCCGGTTTGTCATGCCGCCTCCCCCTCTCCGAACTGCGTCGGCATCCACCGCTCACCCACCCTGTTAACACCTGTTGACGGGCGCAGGAGGAGACTACGACGTCAGCAGCGCAGATTGTCAACTGAGAAGAACAGTTGATCAAGTAGCATCGTGTATTGTCCACACTCGTAAACGGGCATAAGGGGGAAGAGTGCTGCGAAGGAGGGTGCCGTGGGTGGTCAGGTGAGCGAGGAAGGTCGCTTCCTCGCGGAGAAGATCGACCGACTGTTCAAGGTGATCCACCCGGAAGGTCGAGGGCCGTACTCCCTGCGCGAGGTGGCCAATGGGATCGCCGAGAAGGGCGGCCCCGCGATGTCGGCCAGCTTCCTCCATCACTTGCGCACGGGGCAGCGAGACAATCCAGGCATTAAGTACCTTAAGGCGATCGCTGACTTTTTCGGCGTTCCCCCCGCGTATTTCTTCGACAACGAGGAAGGTCGCCGAGCCGACGCGGAACTCTCGCTTCTGGAAAGCATGCGCGACAATCAGGTTCGCTCTGTTGCCCTCAGGGCATCGGGTCTTTCGCCTGAAACGCTCAGCACTATCCAGGCATTCATTGAGCGGGCGCGAGAGATGGAGGGGCTGAACGACGGCAACCCGCCGGAAAAGAATGTGTGAGCCGCGCCACAAGGTGATTACAGTCAGTAAGTTGAAAATCGCACGTTCGGATCGCTGGGGCGCGGGAACTTGAGTGACTTCGCGTTTGAGGTGTCGCACAGTGTGGCGATCATGAATTCCCGCGGCGTGGCACGCGTGAATTGATCATGGACGGGGTCGCATATCGTCTACCTCGCCGTGCACGGCATGCAGGGCGAAGGTATTGGTAGCACCCCGGGGGAAGCGTTGCGGCTGCGTGGACGACTCACTAGAAGCTCGCGAGAACGGATCTGCGATCCCCTGGCAGGGATCCACATCCCCTCACCCTTCGATCTGCGGAAGTTCTGCGACGTCGTCGCTGCACATCGTGGCCGTCCTCTCCTGGTGGAGGCGGTGGAAGGCGTAAACGGCAACGACGATCAGCTCTGTGGCCTGTGGGTGGAACTCGACAACGCCGACTGCATCTTCTACGAGGCATCGACATCCCCCCTCCACCGTGATCACATCGTCCTGCACGAGATCAGCCACATACTCCTCGGACATTCGACCGCAGCCGGTACAGACCCGGGCGCCGACCTCGGGAAACTCTTCACCAGCATCGATCCCCGGACCGTCCGAAGCGTCCTCGGCCGCGCAAACTTCAGTAGCCCACAAGAGCGCGAAGCAGAGCAACTGGCCACCCGTATAGCGGAAGTTGCCAAGCTCCGACCGCGAACCCCCGAAACGCGTGCACCCGAACTCAACCGTCTGGATGCAGCTTTGAGAGGGGAGGGCTCCTAAATGAGTCCTCTCTTCGCGGCAGTTATCGCCCTGCTGCTGTGGATCACCACAGTGTGGCGGGCAGTTAGAGTCTGGCGTAAAGGCGTCGACCGCACATTGTGGTGGACATTCTTCGGACTGGCCGTCATGATGACGCTCCGGCTACCGGCAGGTCGAGTGCTGGACCAATGGACCGGGATCACTGACCTCTCTTACCTGCTGAAGCATCTCTTCGGCGGCGTTCTCTCCTCGGCAACGCTCCTGGCGTTCCTCCGAGGGGTGTCCGGGCAATCACCGAAAGGCCGGCAGGCGCGAACTCTGCGAATCGCGATTCCGCTCGTTACCGCTGTCATCATGACCGCCATCTTTCTGGCCGAGCTCCAGCCCTACGAGACGAACAAGATATTCCGTGACCCCACGGCCCGCTGGGCACTGGTCGCCTACACCGTTGTCTTCCTCGGCTACCTCAGCTCCTCACTCGTGGGAGGCATCCGTGTGTGCTGGCGGTGGAGCGGCGGTTCTGACAGCCATTCCCTCGGCTGGGGGTTGCGCATCATCGGCGGGGGACTCGCCGCCGGAGTCGCCTACTGCATCACTCGTATCGCGGCGATCGTCACGCGGGTCACCGGCGACGGGGTGTTCCGCGGCGACGTCGACGACTATGTGAGCACCTATCTGCTCATGGCGGCCCTCCTGATGATCGTCACCGGTAGCAGCCTTCCCGCCGCCGTCAAACTGCGCGCCTGGCACGCCGAACGAACGACGCTCCTGCGTCTACGCCCGCTCTGGCGGGAACTCACCGATGCCACCCCGTCGGTGCGACTCAACCCGAGGGCTTCCTGCGCCGCCGAGCGCCTCGATCTGCGCCACGTCCACAGCCGCCTCTACCGGCGCACCATCGAGATCCGCGATGCCGCTTTGAGTCTCAGCGACTACGCGCCCCTGTACCTGCGCGAGGAGGCCATGCACCACGTTCAGTCGCACGGACTGTTCGGCACCCAGGCAGCAACCGCCGCAGAGGCATGCTGGCTGGCTGTCGCACGCCACTCCAAGCTGGCCGGCGTCTCTCCCGCAGAGCACCTTGAGCACCAGCCGGCCGGTGGCGGCACCGACCTCACCACCGAGATCACCGCGCTGACCCAGTTGTCCGACGCGTATCACTCCGAGCTCGTCCGGGAGTTCGCCGACGAGTTCACGCACGACGATCAGATGGAGCCGCAGGCATGAGCACCTTCACCGCGCAACCGACCCCGACTTACGCTGAAGCCTCGCCTCGGGTCAAGGTCGCCAAAGCCATCACCGACGTCCTCGCACCCGGCCACCTGGTCATCGGCCTTCTCCTGCTCATCGGCTGGCACAGCACCGCCAGCTTCGCCGGTGTGGCCTGGGGCCTGCTCGCTGCACTCTTCTGCGGCATCATCCCCCTCGCGATCATCCGCCTGGGTGTCCGGCGCGGGAAGCTCACCGACAAGCACATACGCATACGTAAGCAGCGCATCGCGCCCCTGATCGCCACCCTCATCTCCGTCGTCACCGGCATCGTGCTGCTGCACGTCCTCCGGGCTCCGAGCGAGGTCTTCGCGCTCGTCATTGCCATGCTCGTCGGCCTTGCGAGCAGCCTGGCGGTAACCGTGTGGTGGCAGATCTCCGTCCACAACGCCGTCGCCGGTGGAACCGTGATGATCCTCCTGCTGGCCTACGGGCCGGCCATGCTGCCCGCCGTGCCTCTCGTACTGGCCGTCGGGTGGTCCCGCCGCATTCTCAAGGCCCACACCCTTGCCCAGCTCGTCTGCGGAACCGCTCTCGGTTCCATCTCAGCTCTCGTCTTCACTCTTCTTCGCTGAGCTCTCGGAAGCCAAATCGGATCACGGAGCGATCTCCAATCCGACGGGCCTCGAACTGGGCCAACCGCTGCCGAAAGAGCGCACCCAGCATGTTTGAGCGGTCTAGCGCATAGTCGGTGCCGGGCCGTTGACGCCCGACGACGGCTGTGCCTCCCGGCGCGGGCAGCGTTCTCCTACATGAGCCTCATGGGGGCGATCTCGTGGGCCATGCTTTCGGCGATTTCCGGGAGACCGCGATGCGGCAGTGCTCGAAGCCTGCGATGCTGCGGCAGGACGGTGATCAGGTACGGACGGTGGCGGCCTTGTAGAGGTGGGTGCCGTGTGCCCACTTTTTGATCTCCCGTCGTCCGAGCAGCGTGATGCGGTGTTGGTCGGCGAACGCGGCGGCAGGGTCGGTGAACCCGGCGAGGCCGATCATGATAGCCACGTCGGCGCCGTGGTGGGGGCGCGCGGTTCCGTTGAACTGCTGCACGTGGCCGGATACGACCCGGGCCCGGTAGCGCTTGCACTGGATGATCACGAGGTCACCGTCGCTGTCACGGGCTCTGACGTCGGCTCCGAGGTCGCCGGCTCCGCCGACACGCTGCACTTCGGTGAAGCCGTCGCGGATCAGAAGCTCGGCGCATGCTTCTTCGAACTCGGTTGGGGTCATCGTCTCCAATTGCCACATGCGGAAGGTCGGTTCGCAGGGAGCTTCCTGCTCGACGTGGGAGGTGGAGGCGGTGGGAAGGGGGGCACTGTGGCCTGTGGTGTAGTCGAGGGCGAGCAGGCCCGCTTTGACACTGCCGACCACGAGCAGCAGAAGGCCGGCGCTGATGGCTCCGGTCCACCACAGATGACTTGTGACCCATGCCCAGGGCTCGTTCACGATCCACGGAACCGCTGTCTCGGTGAGCCACTGCCAGAGCATCTTGCCGATGGCGAGGGTGAGGATGCCGTACAGCAGGAACTTCAGGAATGGGTCGAGACTGCCGTCCTCTTCGAACATGCCGCTCCTCGGTTTGAGTCGGGAACCTGTGCGCGTGGTCAGGCAGTGCGGCGCAAGGCCCGTCGTTGGCGAGCGGGCAAGGCGAGGAGTTCATGGAGGGCGATGCCCTCGTTTGCCCACCGCTGCAGCCTCTGACGGTCGATCCAGCGGACTCCGTGCCGGTCGCCCCAGGCCATGGCGTCGCGGGTGAAGGTGCCGTTGGTGACGACGACAGCGTGATCGGCGCGGTGGGCGGGCCCGGCCGTGCCCTTGACCGCGTACATCACTGATGAGCCGACTCGCCCGCCGACACGGGTGTGTTTGGCTTGTACGACGATCCGGCCGCGTTGGGCGTGATCACCGATGACGTCGGCGGCCTGGTCACCCCTGCCGCCCACCCTGCGTGCGGGCCAGCCGTCCCGGATCAGCAGGTCCCGCAGTGCGTACTCGAACTGCCTGTCGTCCATGGCGTCGCACTCGTCCAGGGTGAAGCGAAGTACGGCGAGCCGTTCCCTCGCGCGCTGCCGTTCCCTTGCCGTCTGCCTGACGCGCCAAACAGCGACGAGCCCGCCGAGAACCGCAACGACCAGCAGCACCGGCCACGCATCCCGAGCGGCGACGGCGGCCACGACAGCGCCCCGGACGACCAGGACCACAACGGCCACGGCCACGACAATCGCCGAGGCCACCTCAACGCCGCCACGGGGCCGCCGCAGGCGCCAGCGGCTCATCAGCGGGCGGCCGGCACGCTGTGCGCCGGCTTCGGATCCGCTGGAGGAGGCGTGGTCGCGGCTTGGCCGAACCCGAATAGCTGTCCCCACAGCCAGACCCCCGCCAGCAGTCCGGCGATCATCCACCCGCTCATCCGCTTCGTGCTCCGCGGCTTCGGGTTACGGCGAACATGCCCGCGCACATAGTGGAACCCATCCGGAATCTTGGCCATGCGAATCCCTCCCGTCAGGGAAGGGCCGCGTGGTGCAACCCTTCCCAGGAATCGGTGTAGCAGCGCGCACTGACAGAAGCTGATGGATCATCACGAAACTTGGCCCGACCAGAACTGCATCCAGCCATGCACAGCGTGACGACGACGCCCCGTTTGATGCTGGAACCCGCAAGCCGCTGACCTCACTCGATGGGGTGTTGCCCAGTGGGCTCCGACGCACGGAACGCTGCATGGCGCACTTGAGGGAAGGCCAACTGGCCTGCGGAATCGCCTGTCAGCGCGCGGAGCCGATGATTGGCCAAATGCCGCGGCGCTCATCAGGACGCCGTGCACGCCGGAGCCGCCACGACCCAATCCACTGCCTCACTTCATGACGGTCTAGTTCGGCTCGAGACTGATAGTCATCCACGGCGCGGCTTCTTTTCGGGAGGAGTGGCCGACGGGTTCGATGCCGCGGTGATCGTTGAGGCTGAATCCGGTCACCGTGACCATGCCTGAGCCATCGGCGACTGCCACGAGGTGGATGCCGCAGCGGGGGCAGAACCCGCGGTGCAGGGTCGGCCATGTCGAGTACCAGGTTGGTGCGCCGCCTGGGCCGGTCCACTTCAGCCCGTCCTTGCGGAAGCCGACCCACAGTACGGCCGGCCCACCGGAGATCCGCGTTTCATGCCGGCAGGAACAGAGGTGCGGATCGTCTGGGTCGCCGACCACTTCGTAGCGGATATGGCCGCACAGGCACTGGCCCGTCCGAGTCTCCGGCGACTGAACCGGACCAGGAGTGACGGTCGGCACCGTGCAGGGTGTGGTTTTGCCAACCTCTGTGAGGCGGGGTTGTACAGAGTGGCGGGACGATGCGCTGGTCATGGGGATCCTCGATCGAAGGTCGGTGTGGTGGAGGGGGCGGTGCGCTACCAGGCGGAAGGCTCTGTGAGTTCGGCGAAGGGCTGGCGCGAGGCGCGGGGGATACCGAGGTGCTCGCGGGCTTGGTGGACGGCGGCGAGCTGCTCTGCCGCAGGTGGCCCCAGTCGAAGAGTTCCAGGGCTTGTTCCGTAGTGGCCAGGACCCGGGTGTAGCTACGGCCGGTGGCCGGGTCGGTCGACACGCGGCCGATACCAGTGAGGAGAGCGGCGTACCGGACGCGAGCGGCCGGCTGGTCGGGGTCGGTGAGGTGCCCGAGGAGCAAGGGCTCGCCGAGATCGGCGGCGGCCTCTTCGGCTGCTTCACGGATCAGGGTGCCAACGGGGTCGTCTTCGTCCTGGGGTTCGGGCGTGCCACCCAGGCAGACAGGCTGCGCCCGTGTCGGGTTCGAGGAGGATGAGGACACGCCCGTCCGGGGCGAAGGTCCACGCCCAGGACTGGCGGACCGTGAGGTCCTCGGGGACGGGGCTGGGGTGGAAGGAGAAGTGGTGGCGGGCTCGGGCGGTGCGCAGGACGCCGTCCCGGTCAAGCACGGTGGGGGCGATCGGGAGTCCGCCCACCAAGAGTCGGGTAGCTCCAGCTCCGAGTGGAGGACGGGCCCGCCCGTCTGGAGGGTCGGCAGGGGCACGTACTCGGTCAGCTCCGCGCGGTACGGGTGGCCGCCTGCGGACCAGTCCAGCAGGTCGTGCAACCGCGGGCGGGGGACAGAGCGTACTGGCGGCCCGACTGGGCCCAAATGATCCTCGACTTGGCCTTGGCCAACGGGAGTGCAGCATCGGCGGTGACCGTGCCCTCTCATAGGCGATCACCGCGCTTGTCCTTGGGTACGGAGAGGAGGCGGAGCCACCAGCGGCCGGCTCGCCACCCCCAGACTTCCCGCCCGGTCGCCTCCACGCCGAACCTGCGGGCCGCAGCCGCGTGCGCCCTCCGCATCCGCACCTGGTCGTCGCGTTGGCTCGGCGGAACGAACACCGCCGTGCTCCCCGCGGCCTGGCCGCTCCCCGGGGCTGTCGTGCCCCTCATGGTCGTTCTCCCAGGAGTCGGGTGGCGCCGGCGTCCAGCAGTTGCTCTCCCGCCCGGTGTCCGACACCAGTGGGGTCGGCTGCGGGGCCGCTCGTGACGGTGCGAAGGGGGGCGCCGCCGGCTCGGTCAAGGACGACCGCGTGCACGGTGACGCACTTGTGGTCCTCGTCGAGGGTGGCGTGGACGGACGCGGCGGTCAGGCAGCCGCCCCGCAGGGCGGCGAGGGTGGCGCGTTCGGCGTCCAAGAGGACCCGCGTGGGGGAGTGGGTGAGCGGGGTGAGGAGCTGGCTGGTGCTGTGGTCGTCGGCGCGGTGCTCGATGACCACGATCCCGGCGCCGGCAGCGGGCAGCCACACCGTGGGGTCCAGGGCCTTGCGAGGCGCGGTCCGCGAGGCCGAGGCGCCGGAGTCCTGCGAGGGCGGCGATCATGGCATCCGCCCCAAGGTGCCGGAATCGAGCGCGTTCATCCGGGTGTCGGCGTTCCCGCGGATCGGTACGGGGATCAACTGCGGGTGGAGGGCCTTGAGGAGTGCCGCCCGGCGGGGTGCGCATCGTGCCGATGCGGGTGCCCGGTGGTAGGGCGTCCAGGGTGGCGGGTGGGCGTCCAGCGGGCAGGACGAGAACGTCGCGGACGTCCTCGCGGGGCAGGACCGCTCCGACCGTAATCCCGGGGGCCCGGTCGTGGGGGCCGGGGATGTCCTTCGCGCAGGCGATGGTGGCCTCGACCCGGCCGTCGAGAAGGTGCTCTTCAGCCCGGCGGGTGAACGCGCCCTTTCCGCCGATCTCGGCCAGCGGGCCTCGGTGCTGGTCACCTTGGGAGGTGATCCTGAGAATCTCGAGGTCGATGTGCGGGTGCAGGGACCGGAAGGGCCGTCTCGACCCGGCCGGTCTGCTCCATGGCCATGGGGCTGGGCCGGGTGCCCACCCGAAACTGGGTGGTGGTCGTGCTGGGTGTCATCACGGATCGCTTTCAGGCGGAAGGGTTTAGGGGGAGCCAGTCGCGGCGGCACCGGTGCCTGGAGGCGCGAGGGACTCACGCGGTCCCCGAGCTGCCGTGGCGGTGGACGTGGCCGGCCGATAGCTCGGCCTGATCAGGGGAGGTCGCGTGGTCCGTACAGGGCAGCCGGTTGCTGTGCCATCAGCGCCCAGTACCGGTCGCCATAACTCCAGTGCCACCACTCGGTCGCGTAGTTCACGAGTCCGGCGGCGGACAGGGCGTTGGCCAGCGTGGTTCGGTTCGTACGGGCCCGGGTGCTGATCGAGTTCGCGCCCGTGTAGCAGGCACCGTCGCTTTCCTCGGGGCTCGCGTTCACGCGCGTGCCCATGTCCAGCTCGTGATCATCGGCGTCCACAAGGGTGAGGTCGACGGCGGCGCCAGCGCTGTGCGGCGCGATCTCCGGAGAGGACACGTACCGGCTGGCGGCCTCGTGCACTTGGTCTTGTGGCCAGGTGGGGTTGGCCGTACGCAGCTCGTCCGCGTACTCCTCGAAGTACTGCTGTTGCAGGTCGGGCGGGCGGTACCCCTCGATGAACAGCAGGCGAAGGCCCTCGGGCAGAAGCGACTGGGCGTACAGAAGCCGGTCGAGGAGTCCTTGCCGGAGATGGGCGAAGGCGCCCATCGGGTCGGCCCTGCGGTCGTCGACAAACAAGGTTCCGCGGACGTCGACGAGCGGCTCGCCGCAGTCCGCGACGGGGATGGCGGCGACGCGACGGTCGGACATCAGCACGATGTTCATCTATGCCTCCAGGGCCCATGCGCCGGCGTACGCGGCCGTGCCGGTGTGGCGGGCCTGCATCACCACCGCCGGCCGGGTCATGTCGTACTCCCGCAGGTGGAGTTGGGGAATCGGGTCATGCGCATGAGCGCGGGATCGTGGTTGAAGCCGACTGCCTCGTACAGCGCAGCCGAGCCTTCGCTGGCGTGTAGTTCGTAGAGAGTGACGCCGTCTTGCTCAAGGTGGTCGACGAGTGCGGTGATGGCGGCCCGCGCGTAGCCCCGGCGCCGGCAGGTGGGTTCGGTGGCGACGACGTGGATACGTGCGGCCAAGCCCTTGGGGTACTTCGGTGCGGGAAGAAGCGGCTGGAGGAAGGCGAGAGCACAGGTGGCAAGCCTTCCGCCGGTGGCGCCGATGACGTAGGCCCGGGCGTCGCCGTCGGGCTGGAGCCGGGCAGCGAGCTGGTCGCTACAGATGGCGAGCCAGGTCTCGTCCAGAGGTTCGGACAAGATCAGCTCGGATCTGAGACGGGCGATCTCGCCGGCGTCGTCAGGACGTGCCAGCCGTGGAGTGGTCACAGCGGAAGCCTTTCTCGTCTACGAAAGAGGTGGCGTCGGATAGGGCCGCGAAGCGAGCGGTTCGGAAGCGAGGGTGATGGTCATCCACGGGACTGCCTCGTCGCGATAGGAATGCCCGACGGGATCGGTGCCGCTGCGGTCGTCGAGGCTGAAACCGGTGACCATGATCATGTCCGAGTTGTCGGCGAGGGAGACGAGGTGTGTCCCACAGCGCGGGCAGAAGCCGCGGCGCAGGGTCGGCCAGGTCGCGTACCACGTCGGCTCGCCACCGGGACCGGTCCACATCAGCCTGTTCTTGCGGAAGCCGACCCACAGGACAGCGGGGCCGCCGGAGATGCGTGTCTCGTGTCGGCATGAGCACAGATGCGGATCGTCCGGAATGCCTTCCACCTGGTACACGATGTTCCCGCACTGGCAGCGCCCGGTCCTCATCGCAACGGCTGGTCCGTTGGCGGCCCGGTACGGGTCCGGGGCTGAGGCACCGGTCGAGGTCGGATCGGTCGTCTGGCCGGAGAGGTGGGATGAACTGGGCATGAATCTCCTTGTCCGTGTCATCGGGTGGGCCGAGGTCACTGGTTGGGGCTGGTCAGACGCGACGGGGCGTCACCGGGACGGCGGACCGCCGGTGAACGCGGAGGCGACGGGGCCGCCGGTCGGGAGGCTGAAGCGGGTGAAGTACTCGGTGGCCAGAATGCTGTCCCGCATCTCCGTATCGACGCGGGACAGCAGCGCTGGCAGCGGTCGCTCGCCTTCGAGCTGGCTGCTGTGGGAGCAGATCGCGCGCCATTTGCGGTCGAGCCATTCCGTCACGTTCACGGCGACGGTCACGTACTCGTCCGGCATGGCCAGCAGGGTCTTGCCGACCTCGCGCAGCAGCGGCCCGAGGTCGCCGATACCGGACTGAGGGTGGGTGGCCGCGTAGAGCGCGCGGGGCTGCCACGGCTCGCCGGCCGCCGGGTGGAGGTGAGCGATTCCGGCTCCTTCCACAGCGAGCAGCGTCACCTGGTGGGTGCGCCGGTGATCCGGGTGCCCGGTGAGCTGGCCGAGCGCGTCATGAGTCACGATGACGTCGGGGCGAAACCGCCGGATGTGCGTGACCACCTGGGCGACGGCTTCGTGCAGGGGCACGTCGCACCAGCGGGTGCGGCCGGGCGCCGATGATTCGTTGCGGGCGTCGCCGTATCCGAGCATCCGTGGCGCACCCGCGCCGAGGACATCCAGCGCCGCTGCGAGCTCGGCGGCCCGTCGGCTGTCCGGGGCCCAGGTGGCGGTGACCACCGCCGTGGGTGCCCCGGCGGCGGCGTGCTGGGCGAGCACGCCGCCGGCGAGGAGGGACTCGTCATCCGGGTGAGCGAAGACGGCGAGCAGACTGGGCAACACGGGCATCTCCCGGGACGGTGGTCCTGTCTGGTCGGACAGGGAGCAGAGGATGGGCGGGTGTCCTGATGGGGGCCGGTCAGCCGGACGGTCCGTTCAGCCAGATGGCCATGCTTCTCCCGTGGCCGCGGCGATCGCGTCGGTGTGCCGGGCGGGGCCCGGAAGGTGCCCGTTGCGGCCCGGCCACCGGAACACCAGGCGGCAGTGCTCCTTGTCCAGGACGTCCCCGGCGGGCAGCAGGTCGTCGGGCCTGCCGGCGGGGTGGACCGTCAGGATCGGATCAGCGTGCTTGCTGTTATCGTCGGCGCGCACGTGGCGGTCCCATGCCCGCACTGTGGCCGCCAACTGCTCGGCGAGCTGCGGGCCCTGCTCACCGAAGGCATGGACGAACCACTCCCACTCCTTGTCCTCGGGGCGCTCGCCATACCGGGTCTGGACGTTGATCAGGTAGGCAAGCGAGGCGTCGCCGACGATCGCCGGCGTGTCACGGTCCTTCGCGATGCCGGTGACGCCCGTTTCCGTGTCCTGGTGCGCGGCCAGTCGGCAGAACGTGGGCAGGGTGGTGGCCGCATACAGCTGCAGGGAGCCGAAATAGGCGCCCGCCCCCATGGTCACGCCGGTGCCGAGCTCGTGCCGAGGCCCGAGCAACGCCTCCTCCAAACCGGCTGTCGGGGTGGCGATGCCGTTCTCGAAGCGGAGCGTCAGCTCACCGTCGAGGAGGTCGGCGACCGGGACGGTGCGGGCGTGCTGCCCTTGGTCACGGACGAAGCCGCAGTACGTGAAGTGGCGGGCGTGCAGCACGTGGCCGCGCCGCTCGAGCGTGATCGCCCGGGTGTAGCCGCCGATTTCCAGCGGCAGAACCAGGCGTCCGCCCTCCGCCAGTTGCTCCCACCAGGCCGGGGCGATGTCCCAGCAGTTGTAGGTGATCAGACTGCCGTCGAAGCCGCCGCGCGGCACGAGGTGTGCGGGTGCCCCGAGGGCCGCGTCGGCCTCGACGACGGTGACGCGTCCGCTGCCGGCCTCCGTGGTGAACCGGCGGGTGCGGCGCACGACCCACGGGTCGATGTCGACGGTGACCACGCGCCCCTCGGTTCCGGCTACGTGGGCGATCAGTTCGGCGTTGTAACCGCCGGACCCGGCCTCGAAGACGATCGCGCCCGGCTGAAGGTGCAGGCTTTCGATCATGTCGGCCTGGAGCCAGGCTGCGGACACCGAGCTGATCGCCGCTCCGGTCTCGTCCCGCCGGGTGATCACAGCCCGGTCGCCGCCGTCGTACGCGGTCGCGAGGTTCGCTTCCGGGGCGAAGCGGTGGCGGGGCACGGTCCGCAGCGCCTCTTGGACCCGTTCGGAGGGGGCCCAGCCGCCGTTGATGACCGTCTGGGCCATCTCGTGGCGGAGCCGGGCGGCTTCGGCTGGCTCACCGGGCACGGGCGGCTGGTCGACGGCGAGGGGGTAGGCGTGGACGGGCGGCAGGTCGGGGATGATCCCGGGCCAGATGGCGGCCAGTGCCTGTACGGCAGGGGTGAAGACGTCGCCGACGCAAGACAGGGCGTGCAGGTCATGCCACTCCCACCGGTCGAACAACTTCGGCTCGTGGTTGGTGAGGGTCCCCGACCAGGCGGTGATCCGGACAACGGCCGTGAGCCGGGGCACCCCGTGGCTGTCGTCGGCGAGCATCGTCACCACATACGCGTCCGAGGCCGAAGCGGTTAGGCCAGTCTCCTCACCGAGCTCGCGGACCGCCGCCGCGGCGAAGTCCTCCGGTCCGGAGGTCTTGCCGCCGGGCAGCTCCCACATGCCCCGACGCGAGCGGCCGAGTAGGACCCGCCCAGCCTCGTCGGTGACGACCGCGAGGGCTCCGGTCACGGCGTGACCAGTGGGTGGTTGCCGCCTCTCGACCGCCGTGGTGTCCCTGTGGCAGGAGCCGCGCAGAACGAGGACGGTGAGCTCGTCCGCTTCCAACCGTACGACCTGCTTCCAGCCGGCGGTGAGCAGGCCGATCTCGTCCTCGTCGAGGGCGATGTCCCGCCGCTCCGCGGGGGTGTGATCGACCACCGGGGTGATGACCACGAGTGCGCCGCCGGGCCGCAGCCGCTCGCCGAGGGCGTGCAGGACGCGGCTGCGGTCGCGCAGGAAGGGATACATCAGGCGCAGGCTGATCAGGTCGTATCCCTCCTGGTGCAGCTCTGCCGGGTCGTCGTTCTCGATGTCCAGCTGTAGCCAGCGCATCCCCTCCGCTTCCGGGTGTTCCTCGCGGGCCCGGGCGATCGCGCTGCCGGCGAAGTCGACGGCGTCCACGGCGTAACCGAGGGACGCGAGGTAGGCGGCCAGTTCGCCGGTGCCACATCCCACGTCGAGCGTCCGACCGCCGCCTTCGGGGACGGGCGTGTGCTCGGCAAACACAGCCCGCTCGGCGTCACCGACCTGCCGGAAGTTCTTCCCGTCGGCGTAGTGCTGCTGCCACTCCTCGCGGTGGGTGTATCCCACGGTGCTGCTCCTCAACTGGTGTGGTGCGGTGGACGATGCGGTGTTCAAGGGCGGCCCGTTGAGCGCAGGCGGGCCAGGGTGCGGCGGCCCCGTTCGACGAGCTCCGGATCGCAGTGGGCGGCGCTGTACTGGATGCCGGAGACGGCGTCCAGGGCAGCCAGGACGGCCAGGTGCTCCTCCTCAGCCGGGGTGAACGGGCGGCCGTAGCCGTCCATCACGGCCTCGTACAGGTCCGGCCGGCCTGCCCAGGCGTCGGCCAGGCGCACGAAGTCCCGTACGGCCGGGCCGTCTTCGCTCCGCTCGAAGTCGATCACGTACAGGCTCCCGCTGGCCTCGTCCCAGCGCAGATTGCGCAGCTGGAAGTCGCCATGCGTGGGCCCCGTCTCCAGGGGAGGCAATGCTGCGGCTTTCACCACCATCGCCCGGACGAACTCCTCGTCTCCGGGGCCGAGGTGCCGCCGCGCGGCGTCGAGGTGCCGCTCCCACTTCCCCAGGGGCGCGGTGGCGCCAGTCACCGGCCGGGCCGGGGCGCTGCGGTGGACGGCTGCCGCGAGCTCACCGATGCGGTGGAAGATCCGCCGCTGTTCTGCGGGTGGGTGGACGGCGCCGTGCAGGGAGCGGCCCGGTACCGCGGTGATGACGGCAGCCCGCAGCTCCTCAGCGACGGCGACCAGACGGGGCGCGGCGGCGCCCAGGTCCGGGACCCAGGTGCGGTAGGCGGACACCTCCCGCTGGTGGAAGCGCTCGTTCTGGTGGACCTTGACGAACCACTCCCCGTCCTCGGCACCGACAGCTAGCCACACTTGGCTGCCCTCCCGCGCCCAGGAGACGTCCGTCCAGCCGGTGACGCGACCGACAGCTCGCTCGGTGAACTCCCGCAGTCGGGCATCCGGCCCGACCACGCCGGCCGTGGGGACGGGGCGGCACCGGTTGAGGGCCGGGTCGTAGGCGATCGGGTCGCCGGGCTGCTGGAAGTGCACGGCCATCGCCTGGCCCGTCCGGTAGGTGTCCAGCCCGGCACGGCAGTATGCGACCATCGGCTCCGGCAGCGCGTCGAGAGCGAACCAGTCCATCGCGTCGCAGACGGCCGGCTCCCGGACTGCGGGAGTGCCCTGCCAGATGCGGACCTCGAAGAACACCCCGGACCGTGCACCACCACCAGGACTGCGGTGGTGCACGGTCACCGCGAAGCGGACCTCCGCTGGGTCGATGACGACGCCGGTCTCCTCGTACGCCTCACGGATCAGGGCGCCGACGACATCCTCGTGAGGTCCGTCGAGGTGACCGGAGGGCAGGTGCCACATGCCCGAGGCGTAGACGTCCCCGGCGCGGCGGGACAGCAGGACCTCGGGGCCGGCGGCGCTGTCACGGCGCAGGATCAGGTGGACGTCGACCGGCTCCCGGTGCCGCAGCTCGCCGCTCACGACACCGTCCCGGGCCGGCGGGCCAGCAGCACGGTGAACACGGGCGGTGCGTCGAGGCGGTTGGGCACTCGTGCTTCGACGTTCACGCCCATCCCATCTCTGAGTAGGAGCGGCTGGAGCGGATGCCGTCGATGGCGGTACGGGTGTAGGGCACCATCGGCTCTGGCAGGTCGTCGAGCGGCCACCATTCCCAGCGGACGCACCGGTCCGGTTCCCGCACCTCCGGCTCTCCGCACCACGCCGACGCCCTGAAGAAGAGCTGGATGCGCGGCTCCGCATCGGCGTGGTCGAGAAGGTGGACCGTGTGCACGAGGTCCAGGTCCTCCGGCCTGATGACGAGACCGGCCTCCTCGACCGCCTCCCTGACCAGGCAGGACCGCACCGATTCCCGCTCGACGTGTCCGGCGAGCGCGTGCCACTGTTCGGCGGCGTACGCGATGTCGGGATGGCGCAGTCCGAGCAGGGTGTGCCCGTCGCGCTCCAGGTAGAGGTGGGCACCGATCACGTTCCTCACGGCCCCCGCACCGCCCTGTGATGCCCCGGGCCGCTGCTCGGGTACCGGCGCGATCTCGCTGAGGGGGTTCTTCGCACGGTGGGCGAGGATCGCCTCGTACGCCCAGGGACACATAGAGAGGTGGACCATGGTGTCCACGTCGAACCAGCGGAACATGATGCCTTCGGTGACCGGCAGCCGGTCGGCGTCCCCGTCCCACCGGCCCTCGTAGACCTGGATCCGGCCCTCGGTGACGTGGGGGTCCGAGGCTTCCACCGTGGTGAAGAACGTCAGGTGGGGGATGACGAGGTCGGCCTCCTCGCGGAGCTCGCGGACGATCGCCTCGTCGGGCGTCTCCTGTCCTTCGGGGCCTCCTCCGATCAGCGACCACGTGCCCGGATCGCAGATCGGCTTGTTCGCATCGCGCAGGTGCAGCAGGTACTGCCCGCGGCTGTTGGTGAGGATGACGGCGGTGCTGGTGGCTGTTGTGGAATCAGTGTGCATGGCTTTCGCCCTTCTCGGAGTGCGGGTCAGGCTCGCCTGTCGCCCCCGTATCGGTGTGAGAGGCGTCGGTCAGCGTCCAGCACAGGGCGCGGCAGCGGCTGGTCACCCGCTGGGCGCCGTCGGCGTCGATCTCTAGCCGGTAGGTGTGCGGTGAGCCGGCCGCGAGCCAGCGGTCGGCGACGTAATGGATCTCTGCCCAGATGTCGCGCGGCCCGAAGGTGGTGACCTCCCAGCGTCGGTGGCCGACGGGGCGTGCTCGCATCCAGGAGCCGCACCGGGGTGCGCCGATCGTCAGGTCTTCCGCGCTGCGGTCGCGGACGAGCCCGGGGTGGAGGTGGTCGAGGGCCAGCCACATGCCTCGGTCGGTGTCCGCCGGAGGCTCCAGCCGGCTGGGCCGGGTCCGGCCGCCTTCGGATGCGGCGATCTGTTTGCGGAAGGCGGCGGACAGGAACAGTCGATCGAAGCCCGCGCCGCCGCGATGCCCGAACTCCACCGCGACCAGTTCCGCCTCCACAACACCGGTCGGGGTTCTGGTGATCACTGCCAGGCCCGGCCAGGACGGCGAGGAGGTGCCCAGTGTCATCAGCGCACGTCCGCCCGGCGCGAGTTGGGCAACCAGGGCCGGCGGAATCCGGGGTACGGCGAAGGACACGAAGATCCGGTCGTACGGGCCCAACTCGGGCCAGCCGCTCAGGCCGTCCCCGGTGACCACGGCAGGTTGGTACCCCAAGGCCATCAGACGTGCGCGGGCGGCCTCGCTGACGTGCTGGTCGATGTCGAGCGTGACGACGCCGTTGTGGCCGCAGATGAAACTAGCCACGGCCGCGGTCACGCCGGCCCCGGTGCCGACGTCCTGCACACGCTGGCCGCGGCGCAGGTCCAGGCGCTGCAACAGGCCGGCGGTCATGCCCATCGTGCTCGACATCGCCGTCATGGCGCCGCCGGACCGGACGCCGGGGGCCCGGTTGAGGATTGGCTCGCCCTCGTGCTGGATGGACACGCTGTCCCCGCTGTGGAGAAGACCCAGCAGCTCCTCCCGGTCGGCGGGGCGGGACCAGTCCAGCAGCTCCCAGCGCGGCGGTTCGTCGGGGGCGCTGCGCCGCACGTACGCCTGCGGCATCAACGTCTCGCGCGGCAGGGCGAGCAGCGCATCGCGCACGACACCGGTCTGAAGGTCACCGGCCTCCTCCAGGCGGGCGACCATCTCTGTCCGTGCGGCCACGACCTGCGCATCCGTCGCGGCGGGGGAGGGCGGGGCGGGGCGCGGTTCGGGGAGCGCGGGGGCGGTCGGCCGGACATCCGCACCTCCGGTGTTCAGGTAAGTCACGGCATGCCTCCGTCCATCGCGCCCTGCGCCCTCCTCGGCGGGCGCAGGCCCCGGCGCAGGCACGGTCGGCCTGGCAGCGGCAGGCGGCTGCCCCGCAGTGTGGCCCGTGCCCTCCGGTGTGCGCGGAGTGGAGGGCATCTGTCGCAGGGCGCGCAGCGGCGAGCGGGCCAGGACCACAAGCGGTACGACGAGCAGGCACCCACCGGCGATCAGCGCGGGGCGTACTCCGGCCCAGGTGCCGAGTCCGCCGGCTAGCAGCGCTCCCAACGGCCGGGCGCCCGAGGTCAGCCAGGTGCTCACAGCCTGCATCCGGGCCTGCATGCAGTCCTCGGTGATGATCTGCCGGATCGACCGCTGGGTGGTGCCCGCCGCACCCGCGCAGGCCAGCTGAAGGAACAACGCTGCGCCGATCACGATCTCCCAGCCGAGCCCTGGCGAGGCCAGCAGCAGCGGGACCTGGGTGAGCGGCGTGAGCGCGAGCGCGCTGAGCATCATCGGACCGGGTCCGAACCGGTGCGCGATGGCCGGGGCGGACAGAGCCCCGGCCGCCGCGCCCAGGGCGCCGATCCCCAGGACCACGCCGAAGGCGGTCGCGCTCATCTCCAGGACTCGCAGGAGGTACAGCGCCCACAGCGTGTTGAGCGCGGCTAGGGCCAGCGACGTGGTGGCGTTGACCCAGGTGAGCACGCTCAGCCGGTGGTCGTCGCGCACGTATCGCAGGCCCTCGGTGATCTCCGTCCGCAGCCGGCGCTGCTTGGTCCGCGCCAGGGTCGTCTCGCGGGCCTGGATGCGGGCGGTGCACCAGGCACTGAGGAGGTAGGAGCCGACGTCTCCGAGGAGGGCGCGGGCCGGGCCGAGCAGCGCGGTGAGCGCGGCGCCGAGGTTGCTGCCACCGGTCGCCGCGATCGCGAACAGGCCCCCGATGCGGCTGTTGCCCCGCTGGATCAGGGACCGATCGACCAGCGTTGGCAGCAGGCTGATCGCCGCCGCGTCGTGCAGCACGCCCGCGGCCCCGTGAACCACGGCGACCACCATGAGCTGCGCCAGGGTCAGCTCCTCCAGGGCCGCGGCCACCGGCACCGTTGCCAGCGCCGTGGCGCTGACCAGGTCACCGGTGATCATCTGCCGTCGCTTGGAGTGCCGGTCGGCGAGCGCACCGGCGTGCAGAGCGAGCAGTGCGGGCGGCAGCTGCCCGCAGAACGCCAGCCAGGCCACCTGGCCGGGAGTGGCGTCCAGGTGGAGTACGGCGAGCACCGGGATCGCCATCGAGCTGATCGAGCTTCCCGCCACGCTGGCGGTCTGGCCGGTCAGGTAGCGACGGAAGTCGCGGTGCCGCCACAACGACGTGGACGCGTGTCCTTCACGGGGCCCGGTGAGCGGTCGACTGGTGGCGGAGGGGTTCACCAGCCCGCCTCCTCGGCTGTGGCGGTGCTGGGCTGGTAGCCGCTGGCTTGAAGGGTGAACATGGCGCCGTAGTCGCCGCCGCTGGCCATGAGGGCGGCGTTGTAGCCGCCGGAGCTAATCTCAAGGACGCGGTGGCCAGGCCGAATGCGGGCTGCTTCGAGCACGTCGACTTGGAGCCATGGCGCGGAGACGGAGCTGATCACCCGGCCGTCGGGCGCGTGGCGGGTGGGGATGATGTCGTTGGCGTACGCCGCTTCCACAGCGACGTCGGGAGCGAAGGCGTGCCGGGGAACGGCGCGGAAGGCGCGCTCGACAGCAGCGGTGCGGATGTGGCTGTCGGCGCGGAGTCGCTCGACGAGCTGGTGGCGAAGCTCGCTCACGTCGCTGAGTTCGGTAGCCGGGGGGTCGTCACGGTTGTCCTTTTGGTCGACCAAGGTGGAGTTCGCGAATTCAGGCACGCCGGGCGAAGCCGCAGTACGTCTCGTCGAACTGCGGTGACGTCTGCCTGGTCCCAGGGACTGCGCCCGGCGCGGCATGTTGGCACATAGGGGGCCGCAGCGCGGGACGAATTGAGGCGGGGTGGTCGTTCGTGTCAGCTCAGCCGCATCCCCTCCGCGGGGACTTCCTCGATCGCGGCGGTGGAAGCGACAGGAAGGCTCCAGCGCTCCCGAGCGGTCTCCGCAGCGAGTCCGGCTTGCCGTGCTCCGGGAGGGCCCCACCCCAGCAGGGCGGCTGCCTGTGCCGGCGTGGCAAGCAGGCGTGCGAAGGGGTGGCCTGTGGCGGGGTCGACGGCCGCCGGCCCGATGTCGGTGACACGGGCGGCCAGGCGGAGCCGGGCGTTGGGCCCCACTCCGCCGTAGACCTCGCCGGTCTCGTCCAGCACCCAGCCCAGTCGCACCGGATCAGTCAGAGTGAGCTGGGCTTCTTCGGCGGCTTCCCGGTGGAGGGTGGCCTCGGGCGTCGCGTCGGTCTTCTCCACGGTGCCGCCGGGCAGCATGGCCAGGGCACCCCGGGGGCCAGGGTCGGCTACGAGGACGACCCGGCCGTCGGGAACGAAGCACCACGCCCAGGCTTGCTGCACGGGGAGCTGCTCGGGCACGGGGCTGCGGTTGAGGGGACTGCCCCACAGGGGGCGGTAGCGGACGTGGACGTCATGGTGGTCCAGCGCCGGGACATCGAGAATGTGCCGGCCGTCAGCGAGGTGCGCGGTGGCGGTGTTCCCCAGCCGGGCACGGTAGGCGGCCAGCATGATCTGCCCGTCCACGGGGCGCAGCCGCTGCACCGCGTCCCGGGTTTCGAGGAAGCCGTAGTCGGACAGCTCCTCTCGGGGCAGGCGGATCGCCTTCGCCTGATCGGGGGTGAGGGTTCCGCCGTCGAAGACGTACCGGATCTCTCCGGGGCAGAGTGTGCCGGGCCCGATATCTGGGTGGTGCTGTGAGAGGGAGTGGATGGCGAGCACGCTCGAGAGGGCCAGGTCCGGCAGGCCCAGTTCCTCGGTGATCTCGCGCCGGCAGGCGAGGTGTGGGTGTTCGCCGGGTTCGACGACTCCTCCGGGCAGCAGCCACCGGTCGTCCTCGCGGTAGGTCGGGTGGACCAGCAGGACGCGGCCGACCTGGTCGGTGATGATCGCGGCGGTGCCGAGCCACACCGAGTGCCGGGTTGCGGCGTACTGCCCTGATGACAGGACGGACTGCGAGGCAACTCGTGCTGGCGGGCGGAGGGAGGAGGACATGGCTCTGCCTTTCGGTGGGGCGGTCATGCCTTGTCTACGACGCTGGGCGAAGCAGGCTGCGGGACGTTCGGGGTCGGGGCGTACTGGGCGGCCTGTGTGTCGAACATGGAGGCATATCGGCCACGTGCGGCGATGAGTTCGTTGTGCGTGCCGTGTTCGGTGAGGCGCCCTTGGTTGAGGACGTAGATGTGGTCGGCGTGGCGAACGCCGGACATGCGGTGGGTGACCAGGACGACGGCTCGGTGCGGGGCGGCGAGGCGGCGGATGCGGTCGAAGGCGGCGATCTCGGCTTCGGGGTCGAGGGCGGAGGTCGGCTCGTCGACGATGAGAACGCTGTCCGCTTTCGATGTTGAGCTGCGCCAGTGGGTGCGGGCCAGACCCACTTTCTGCCATTCCCCGCCGGAGAGTTCGATGGCTCCGCGGAACATGCGGCCGAGCATGCTGTCCAGACCGTTGGGGAGTTTGGCGGTGACGGGCCCGGCTCCGGCGTAGTCGACGGACTGCTGCAGGTCGTGGGCCGAGGCGTCGTGGGCGGGACGGCCGATGCGGATGTTCATCGCGGCCGTGACAGGCCAGCGCTGGAAGTCTTGGGTGAGCAGGGAGACGCGGTGGAAGACCTCGGCGCGTTGGAGCCCGGAGATGTCGGCCTCGCCCCACTTCACGGTGCCGTCGTGAGGCAGCAGGAGACCGGACAGGATCTTCATCAAGGTGCTTTTGCCGGAGCCGTTCTCGCCCACGACGGCGGTGACCGACCCCATGGGGAAGGTGAGCGTGACGTCGTCCAAGGCCGGTGCGTCGCGGTCGGGATACCGGTAGGTGACGTGCTCTAGGGAGACCTGCTTGACCTGGTCTGGAACGGGGTTGCCGGTCTGGGGGATGGCGCGTTGGGCGGCTTCGACCAGGAACTGTCCGTGGTCCCGGACGTAGAGGGACTCTTCGTGCAGCTGGTTGATGTTCATCACCAGGGCGCCCAGGCTCGCCGACCCGGTCCGCACCGCGATCACGGCGGTGCCGGCGACGGCGAGGCTCATGTGCCCGGCCATGATCAGCCAGATCATCGTTCCGTAGGTGGCGGCCATTGCCAGTCCGGACAGCGCGGAGGCGACCCATTCGGTGACGGCCTTGCTGGAGGCCAGACGCTCCTGCTCCGCCTCTGCGCTGGCGGCCATGCGCCGGTACCGGTCAAGGAGGAAGGGACCGACGGCGTGGATGCGCACTTCTTGTGAGGCGGTGCGTTCGGTGAGGAGGTTGCCGATGAGGCGGCTGGCCCGCAGGTGCTCGATCCAGCTCATCATCGACACGTAGCGTTCCTGTGCCACCCGCATGGCGCCCCAACCCCGGGGCGCGGCGATGACCAGCAGCATGGGCAGCAGCGCCGGATGCAGGACGGTGAGCACACCGGCCGTGGCGATCAGCGAGATACTGCTGTTCAGCGCGGAGACACAGGCGCCGATCATGCGGCGCGCGGAGGCGGGCCCGTACTGGGCGATGTCGATCAGACGCCGAAAGTCCGGGTCGTCGATGGCTTCGAGTTCGACGGCGGTGGCCGCGGCCAGGTACTGCGTGGTGGCGATCCGCTCGACCTTTGGCTCCAAACGGCCGGCCCGAGAGGTCGACCAGCCGGCCAGAGCGGAGTTGACGACGGCGACGCCCGCGGCGGCGAGCAGTCCCGGCAGCAAGGCGTGCAGCCGCTCGACAGCGTCTCCGCCCCCTAACAGCGCGTGCATGACCGCGTTGATGGCAAGCAGGCCGACCGCGGCGGCGATGCCCTGGCCGAGTTCGCTGATCGCCACTGCCACGAGCGCGCGGCGATCCGCGCTCCAGGCCATCCGCAGGGCAGCGCCGACGAGTCTGGGCATCTGGCGCAGCGCTGATCGCATGGTCAAGTCCAGGCCCGCGTGCTCGTGTTGGGACCAGCCCATGTCGTAGCGCAACGGCCCGCCGAAGAGCTCGCGTTCTGCCTCGGATACCTGGGGCTCCGCTATGTGGACCTTGCCGAAGAATCGCTTCACTCGCTTCCTCCCTGCGTCGGCCAGTTCAGAGCCCGGTAGGACGGGCCGTGGGTGATCATGTGGAAGATGGCGGTGGTGTACGGGTGGCAGTCCGGCGGGGGCTTCTCCATCGACACCCAGAACAAGCCCTCCTGCTTATCCGGCTCGGCGTTGTGCAGCTCGCCCGCCCAGGACTGGGCGACGAAGACGGCGGTGATCCGGTCCGGGCCGTCGCCGGAGTCGTGGTGGTGAATGAGGCCGCAGAACTCCTGTTGCTCGGCGCTGATGCGGACCCCCGTCTCTTCTTCCGCTTCGCGCCGCGCGGCGTGGTCGAGCGGTTCACCGGCTTCCAGATGGCCACCAACGACGGTGAGTTGTCCCGGTGCGAGGGCCGCCTCCGGTTTGCGACGTACGCACAGGGCTGCGCCGTTCGAGCGGAGCAGGACTTGGGCCACGTCAGCGATCAGCAGGTGAGGCGCGTCACTCACAGGCGGCCCTCCTGTAGCAGGCGTTCGACGGTGCGCCGGCCGCGCGCGGTCACAAGCGGATCGCCGTGCCGGGGGCCGTAGGCGAGGGCGTTGGCGGCGTCAGCTGCTGCGAACGCGGTCAGCGCGTATTCCTCTGTCCCGGACGGAGGCCGGCCGTACCCCTCGAACAGAGCGGTCCGCAGTTCGGGATGGTCCGGCCACAGCGAGGTGGCGAGTTTGACGAAGTCGGTGACACGGGGGCCCGGTTCGCTGCGTTCGAAGTCGATCAATGCGCAGCGCTGGCCGTTCCAGAGTAGGTTGCGCTCCCAGAAGTCCCCGTGCCGCCACCCGGCCGGTAGCGGTCCGCAGCCGGGCAGCGCGCTCACCAGGCGCCGCAGCAGGTCGGCTTCTGTAGTGGACAGGTGGTCGCCGGCCTCGGCGATGTGCTTGCCCAGGCTGGCCACAGTGTTCTCGACGACTGCGTCGGCTTTCGGTTGGACCAGGGGGCCGGTCATCGCGTCGTGGAAGCGGCGCAGGAGCTGGCCGGCTTGCCGATGGGCCGTGCGGCGGCGCGCGGGTGACTCCTCTTCCTTCAACGGCTCGCCGTCCACCACGGTCAAGATCAGGGCGAGCAGCTCCGCGGAACTGTCCCGCAGCACCGGGGCATTGCCGTGACCGAGGTGAGGATCCGCCACCCGGTAGGCACGGGTCTCCCGCGTGTACAGGATCGGCTTGGGCGCCACTTTCACGTGGTGGTCGCCGGCGGGGCGCGTCACCCTCCACACCTGGGACTTGTCGCGGTCGTGCGAGGAGTCCCGCACATCGTCCAGGGGGCCCAGCACGCTCTCCACCCAGGCGTGGAGGTGGGAGGGAAGACGAGTGGAGTCCGTCATGCGAGGTACCTCGTATCCGGTCGTGCGCCGTCGGAGAGCAGGGCGGCGCGGTCGGAGGCGAGGTGAAGGCTGGCGCCCGAGGAGGCAGCGGTGTTTTCGAACGCAGGATGAACGAGCGCAGGGCGGTGTACGGGATGCATGGGGGCTCCTCGGGGCGAGATGCGGACAGGTGATCGGGTAACGGCGGTTCTGCTGTCGCCGTAACGGGTGGATGCGGGCGAAATCTAGAACTCGATTTCGAATACCGGGCCCTCTCCTTCTGTGGTCGGGTGGGGCGGGTCGTGATGCTGTGTTCGATCACTCATGTGGGTTGCGGTACCTCCTGCGGGGGATTGCCGGGTGCCGCCTGGTCGGTCATGGCGTGGCGAGGTCCGGGCGGAGGGCGATGGCGTCGCGAAGGAAGCTGCGCTTGGAGTAGAAGGTGTGCTCGGTCGCCCAGCCGCGACTGGCGAGGTACTCGCAGAGCCAGTGATCGATCCGCTTCATCTCGATGAGGACCTCGTCCTGGTCGTGGTCGAGGATGCTGCGCGAGCGGAGGTACTCCAGCTCGCACTGGGACAGCACTACGTCGGGGGCCGCCAGGAGGGCGCAGCGGTCGAGGAAGATGCCGTAGACGTGTCCGGTGCGCAGCGACTCGCACTGGATGTCGTAGCGGACGCGCTGGAAGGGCGGCATGGCCCGGACCTGGAGGCCCAGGTCTTCGCGCAGGAACGTCTCGAAGCGGTCAGGGGTGATGTCGAGGCCAGGGGTGAGTTCCTCGCGGCGGGCGAAGGCGTCCTCGGTGAACCACTTCCGTTTGAGCACGTGCCCGGCGGTGACGGTGGGGATGAAGGAGGCGTAGCCGATCTCGGGCTCGGGGCCGGTGACGTCGAACAGATGGTTCTCGGTGTGGTGGATCTGGAACTCTTCCCGGTACTCCGGACGGCAGCCTTCCAGCTTGCCGTCGCGCAGTGCCTTGAGCAGTTCCATGGACGCGGCCCAGATGTCCGGTGCCGGGTCGAGGGTGTACTTGAACTCCAGCTCCGTGCCGGAGAAGTGCTTGCGGAAGTACCGCAGGTGGTTGTTGAGCGCCGTGCTCGACTCTGCGTGCGCCGTCAGCACGGGCCCGAGCCAGCGCAGTTCCTCGACCGGGCCGTGGCCGACTGGTTCTCGGGTGGTGCGGACGAAGCAGGCGTCCTCGGGGTGGAAGCGGATCTGCGCGTACGCGTGGTAGCCGCCGGGGTGTTCGGCCAGGTAGCACAGCGGCACCAGGCCGGGGGCGGCCTCGGTGCCGACCAGTCCGCGCAGGGCAGGGCCGGCGATGGCGTCGGGGAACAGTTCGCCGCCGTCGATCCTGGCCGCGCCGAGCCGGGTGCCGCCGGGGTGCAGCGCTTCGGCCAGGCAAGGCCCCAGCGCGTTCCAGCGGACGATCACGGTGGTGGCCGGCCGGCACACCTCTTGTGGTGGCACCCGTACGAGCACGATCGGCTCGTCTGGTCGCCGTGGCGCGGTGCGGTTGAGGAGGTGGACGCCGCCGAGGACGACCCAGGCCCCCCGGTCCGAGGTCTGCTCATCGTGCACGCTGGACTCCTTCGTGTGAAGCGGGCGCCACGGGTGATCGCCCTGCAGCCCGAAGGGGCCACCGGGTCGGCCGGGCACCCCGGATTGCTGCCTGCTCGTCGCTGCGACGTCCGGCCGGTTCGTCGGCCTAGGGTGGGACGGGTGAGTCATGGTGAAGTCGGTCAGGTGATCTTGGACGAGGCTGTTGCGGATGCCCGCCTCGCCGCATGGGAGTTCGACGGTGCACGGGCCTGGCTGGAGGAAGCCCGTCGGCATCCGATGGAGCCGCTGGCGGCCGAGGTGTGGGTCACCGACCCTGCTTTCGAGCACGTCCTGCTGGTCAAGCACCGCGTGCGCGGATGGGTGCCGCCCGGCGGCAAGGTGGAGTCGGGCGAGGCGCCGCGTGCGGCGGCGGCACGAGAGCTGCTGGAGGAGACCGGCCTGCGCAGCGAGCTGCTGCCCGAGCCCGCAGCCGTGGCGGTGCGTTCCTACCGGGCCGACTGGTCTCCGACGCTGGGCCTGTCCTATGCCGCGGTCGTCGGGCGCGACGTACCGCTCGCCGGGGAGCAGAACCAGCCGGCGGCATGGTTCCGTCTGGACGCCGACTGGGACAGCGTCTTCCCCGAGGACCGTGAGCGGATTCGTGCGCACGCTCGCCGCCTTGCGGCCGGCCGGGCGGTCGGCTCCCGCTGAGGTAGGCCCTTGGTCGCCGTTCACAGGACGGCCTCGATCCGATCGAGGTCGGCCGCGGGCAGGGTGACGAGCTCAAGGTCGTGCAGGAAACGGCACCACACCGGCTCCAGGCCGGGTTCGCGCTCGAACTCCTCACGGTCCAGGCACCCATTGGCGTACGCGGCGGTCCGCAGCGCGTGCTGCTGCAGCTGGTCGGGGTGGATCCACCGAGGGGCGCGGACCTCCCGGGGCGAGGGGCACAGCGGCCCGGAGACCTCGGCCTGGAAGATCCACCAGTGGTGGCCGACCGGACCGCTGGGCGTGCGGCGGCAGCGGTTGGGCCGCCACTGGTCCAGCAGCGGGTGCAGGTGGGTGACGGTGAGACCGACCTCTTCGGTGACCTCGTTGCGGGCGGTCTGTTCGGGGCCGCCATGCTGGTCGATGTGGCCGGCGACCGGGGCGATTCCGGCCGGAGGGGTCGCCCGCTCGAACACCAGGAGGCCGCTCGGGGAGGAGATCAGTACCCCGACGCTTGCGTGGTCACAGAGGCGGACCCTGCCGCCGGGAGCCGGGACTGCCGTGGTCATGCGGCGGCCTCCGGCCGTTGGGCGACGACGACGAGCCAGCTGGTCACCGTCGGGGCGTCGGGGGTAGTCATGGCGTAGGCGGTGTCGAGGATCTGCATCCGCTGGGCGTGGGTGAAGTCGCCTTCGGGCCGCGCGAAGACGGGGATGGACAGCCACGCCTTCTTCTCGGCCATGGTGCTGTGCTGGGCGGTGACCTCTGTGCCGACGACCGTCAGTCCCGCCGCGGTCAGCTGCTCGGTGACTGTCTCCAGCGGCAGCTTCGGCGGCCTGTCGGCGTCGCGAGGCGGTGGGGTGTATCCGTGGGCCTCAGCGGCGACTTGGCGGATGAGGGCGTTGAGGGAAGGCCCGGTGCGGGCGGGCAGTTCGTCGGCATGCCGGACGCCGGCGAAGCCGCCGCCGATGTTGAAGACGAAGTGCCCGCCTGGGCGCAGGATGTGGGCGACGGCCGCGAACACTGCGGTGGTATCGGTCTTCCAGATGGCGGAGTTGCACACCACGGCATCGGCGCTGCTGGCGTGGAGGTGGTCTGCGAGCCGTTCGGCCGGGGCGGTGATCCAGGTCAGGCGGGCGTCGGTCAGGGTGCGGCGGCCGACACGCTGCATCGCGGCGGCGTTGTCGACGGAGACGACCCGGGCGCGGGCGGGGATCAGGTCGAGGATCGCGCGGGCGGTCGCGCCGGCGCCGCCGCACAGGTCGACTACCAGGCTGGCGTTGGCCAGATGGCCTCGGCGGGCGAGGTCGCGGCTGGTCGCGTCGTACATGGGGTGGGCGCGGGTGAAGGCGTTGTACGCCTCGGCGTTGCTGTCCTCGTCCCAGCCGAGGATGGCGTCCTGGGGTGCCATGTTGCTGTGGCCTCGCTTCTCAGGGCGGCCCGGCAGTGCAGGCCGGGCGTTCGGACAGGGTCAAAAGAGCGCGGACTGTACGGCGGCGGGCGGTGAGGAGAACTGTGCGCCGAGGAGGATCCGTCGGCCCTTGAGGGTGCCGAGGTCGAGCAGGTAGGGCAGTTGTTCACCGTCGCCGTCGAGGGTGGCGAGGACCTGGGAGCCGAGGCAGGAGAGCACCGTCAGCCCGTGCTCACCGGAGCGTGGGTCGTGCGGGTACAAGGCGCGCCCGGTCTCCGGCGTCCGCAGCAGGTCGCCTTCGCCGGGCGGCGTCCACGGTTCCGGCGTGGCCGGGACGTTCAGGCCGCTCAGGGCCTCGGTGGCGCGGTCGAGGTGCTGCTGGTGGGCGGCGCGGGCCGGGGCGAGGTCGCGCAGCTCGGCCAGGGCCGTCAGCTTGGCCGCGGCTCGCACGGTCTGCGTCAGGCCGAGGCGGCGGGTGAGGGCATCCTCCAGAAACCGCACTGCGCGGCCGTCAGGACTCCGGACGAGGTAGGTGGCGATCAGGGCGCCCTGTTCGTCGAGGCGGGAGCGCTTACGTGGTTCGGCCGCGGTGCCGATCTTGGTGGTGCCGTCAGCGAACGTCGCCAGGTACAGCCAGTGCGGCTGGGCCATGTACGCCGCCAGGGCGTCGGGAACGTGCCCGCCGGAGTGGAACCGGTGAGCGAAGCGAAAGTCGTCCCGCCCGGCGCAGGCCGCGCACTGGCCGCCAGCCTCGGCCGGGGCCCGCTCAGGGCAGGCGACTGCCTCGACGCGGACGCGGTCGGCGAACCGGTACCGGCCGGTGCACCACCGGCCGGTACCGCTCACCTGGTAACCCAGGCGCCTGCCCGTGACCGGGGCGTAGACAAGCGGTCCGCCGGTCACGGGGGCGAGCAGAAGACGGGGGTCTCCGCTCGCCCAGGTGATGCCGTGGCAGACGTATGTCCCGCTAGCGGGCAGGGCCTGGTCCATGGTGCGTTCCTTGTCGATGGGGGAGGGAGGGCCGGGTCAGACGGTCAGGTGCAGACGGTCGGCCAGGGCAGCGGCGGCGGCCTTGAAGACCTGGTCGCGGTCCAACTGGGCGACGTCCAGCGTCAGCCAGGTGCCGCGCTCTGCCTGTTCGCGCATCTGGTGCAGGACGGTGTCCTGGTAGCGGATGAAGTCCTCGTCACCGCCGCCGGCGTGGCCGGCCTCCAGGGAAGTGAACGAGCCTTTGCGGACGAGAGCCTCGCGGGCACCGATGTTCAGGAAGAACACCAGGTCCGGCTTCGTCAGATGCGCGAAGACCTGCTCGCACAGGCGGGGGCAGACCTCGGGGTTGACCGCGTACCGGGCGAGGATCTTGTGGTGCGCGTTGTCGAGGATCAGGTGGGTACCCGCGGCGAGGGCCGGCTGGATGACGAGCCGGTCCTGCAGGGTGTACCAGGAGGCCAGGGCCAGCAGCCAGTAGTGGTCGCCGCATGCCTGGGCGACGCGGGCGTCGCGCCGGTAGACCAGCTCGTTGAGGCGGTCGAGGTAGGCGGACAGCTCCGGGTCCTGGGGGACGTCGGTGCTGCGCTTGCCGATGAGGACTGCCGTGTGGCCGGCGTCGTTGAGGGCCTGGTGCAGGCGGGCGGCGAGGGTGGACTTGCCGGCCCCGTCACCGCCGACGAAAGTGATCAACTTCCCGGCTGCGGTGGTGGTCGGCGCGTTCGCCGTCATCGGGATTCTCCCAGGGCGTGGGTCGGGCTGGCGGTCAGGCGGCCAGTGATGATGGTGCGGATGCGGTCCACCAGGACGGCGCGCTGGCGCAGGACGTCGCTGTGACGCTCATTGGACAGGTCGGCGGGATAGTGGGTGGCGAGGTTGTTGGAAATGACGTGGAGGTAACCGAATCTGATCCCCGCCTGGCGCGCCGCCGCCCCCATGGGGCCGATCTCCGGGTCGACGAAGGCGTACGAGGCGGTGTGCTGGAGAAGCCAGTCGCGGTTCTCCAGCAGGATCGACGGGGAGGAGACGTGCAGGCCGCTGCGCACCCCGTCGTGGGCGGCGGCGTAGCCGCCGAAGAAGTCGTCCCAACTCACCATCGCCCCGCGCACCAGGCTGGTGTTGCCGGTCGCCAGCCAGGCGTTCGGTTCGACGCCCGGGGTCAGTGAGCCGACCTTGCCGACGTAGACGACATCGCCTGCGCCGAGTTCGGCAAGGCGCGCGACGACCCGTCCGGCCACGTCTCCCCAGATGCTGTGGAGGAACCCGAGATAGACCACGCGACGGCCCGCGACCTCGGTGCGCTGCCAGGCGTAGCCGGGCCCGCGGGTCCACACTCCGTTCTCGTGAGCGAGGTACTGAAGGCCCCAGCCGACGATCACCAGGTCGCCGTCCAGTTTCAGGTCAAGCGAGTTGAGCGCCGTTCGGCACTCCTCCTGCTCGGGCGGCTGATAGGTGACGGTGTCGGCCGGGCGGCCGGTCATGGCCAGGTAAGTGGCGATGATCAGGGCGTAGTGCTGGACATAGTCGGCTCCGGGGAACGCCTTGACGACGAGGTCACGGCCGTGGACCTCTGCGGTGGGCCGCTCGATGTTGAACAGCTTCCCGGTCTTCTCGTACCGGGAGACCACCGCCGTGCGGTCGTAGCCGCCGATAACGCGGATGCTGTCCCAGTTCTGGTCCTGAATGAGGTGGTGGACCTTGATCTCCAGGTAGCGCAGCAGCCTCGAGTGGGTCATGGTGTGCCCGGCCGGCTCGATCGGGGCGGCGCGCAGGAGCCCGGGGGCGGGGTCGGCCAGTAAGGGGGTCATCGGTGCTCCTCGGCGATCGTCACGGTGCTGCCCGCCGCCGCGCGGACGACGGAGATGTTCTTCCGGATGAGGTCGAACCGGTCCTCGGGGATCGGGCCGAGCTTCTCGATCCGGGGCGTGGAGGGCTTCTCGTACGGCCCTTCGGGCAGCAGGGCGACGCCCATCGCGCCGAGGATGACCGGGGCCGCGCCGTCCACGGAGGAGATCCACTCGTGCTCGCGCTGCTCGATCAGCTCCAGGTGCCCGGTCCGGCCCAGACCGAGCAGCCGGTAGACGAGCAGATCGTCGACCAGGCCGTGGTCCTGCAGGTAGGCGGTCGCCACCCAGCGGGTGCGGCACAGCTGCTCGTCGGGATCCGGACGACGCGAGGCCGGCAGGGCGATGGACCCGGCCCAGTCGCTGGCCACGAAGGCGTCGTAGGTGCGCAGCCACTCGTCATCGTCCGCGGCGTGCAACACCGCGCACAGCCGGAATGCATCGCCGGACAGCTCCCGGATCTCTCGCGCGGCCTTCTCGCTCGCCTTCAAGGTCGCGGCCCCGTCCCGCATGACGTCCGGCAGGATGATCTCCCTCGCGGACACCGCCAGCGCGGCTTCGACGAGGCTTTCCGCCGGCAGGGCGTAGCCGAGGTCGAAGAGCCCGTTATCGACGATGATCTCGGCGCCACGCTCGGCCTCGCGAGCGAAGAAGCCCCGGTAGATCTCGTCGGACAGCACGTGCTGGGCGGCCACGTGGTGGACGCGGGCCGGCTCCTGGGCGACGAAGTTCTCCAGGTAAGCAGGCGGAGCGATGACGGAGAAGTCGATGCCCGTGGTGCTGATCACGGCGCCCCCCACAGCCCGGTGGTGAGGGTGAGGAACTGCTGGGAAAGAAGGGGGTCGGTACCGAAGCGCCCGCCCGAGTGCACCGTGGTGGTGCGGGCCTCCTCCATCCGTACGCCACGCATGCTCATGCACAGGTGCACGCCGCGCACGGCGACGGCGACGTCCTCGTGTCCGATCACGCCATGGAGGTATTCGGCGACCTGGCGGGTGAAGCGTTCCTGGACCTGCAGTCGGCCGGCAAAGTGCTGGGCGATCCGCCCGAACTTCGACAGGCCCACCACCTCGCCGTCCGGCACGTATCCGGCCGTGACCTGCAAGTTCATGGGCAGCATGTGGTGCTCGCAGAGCGACCACACGCTCATGCCGCCCACGATGACCAGCTGACCACCCAGCTGGGACTCGGTGAAGCAGGTGGCCGTTGCGGCGCCGTCCGGGGCCAGGAAGGCGTTCCACCAGGCCGCGACGCGGTCCGGGGTGCCGGTCAGCCCCTCGCGGGCGGGGTCCTCGCCCAGCTCGACCAAGAGCTGGTGGATCAGGCCGGCGACCCGGCCGGTGTCGATGACCGCAGCGGGCCCGGGGACGGCGGCGGTCGGCGCCGCTGCCGGGCTGGCGATAGAGGTCGTCATGGGCGTCTCTCGTTTCCGGGGACTGGGGGAACGGATGGGGCGTGGTGGCGCGCGCGGTCAGCGGCCTCGGGCGTCCGCGAAGGCCAATGCGTGAAGGCGGGTGGTGAAGTGCCAGTGCCGGGCTGCGACCGCGTCGGCCAGGACCCGGGTGGTCGCGGTGATCACCTCGGGGGTGGTGCCCTCCGGCATCACCCACACCGGCGCGAGCCGGTGGGTGTCGGCCAGCTCGGCGATCCGGTCGAGGTCGTCCGCCGTGGAAGCGACGAACTTGAACGCCGCCCGCCCGGAGGCCACGAACGCCTCCAGCGCGGCGGGCACGATGCTCTTGGTCTCCTTGACGCCGAAGCTGGCGAGTTTGGGCGAGACGTTGAACCGGACCCCGTCGGCCACCAGTTCGGGAGCGGGCGCGATGGTGCCGTTCGTCTCGAACTCGATCCGCTTGCCGGCTGCTATCAGTCCCCGGACGAGAGGCACCAGCCGTGCCTGCTGGATCAACGGCTCGCCGCCGGTGATCACGACCAGTTCGACCGGCGAGAACGCGGCCCAGGCCACCAGGTCCGCCACGGACCGCTTCGTAGACTCCTTGCGCGGATCGAACTGGGACCAGTCCCAGGTGTACTTCGTGTCGCACTTCGTGCAGGTCAGGTTGCACCGGGACAGGCGGATGAACAGGGCAGGGTGCCCGCAGCTCGGGCCCTCGCCCTGGAAGGTCGGCACCTCGGCACCGAAGCATTCCGCGACGATCAGCCGGAACTCGGCATCGCCCTCCGTCGGTCCGCCGGTGACCGGCTCAGGCGTGGTCACTGATCTTCCGCATCGAAGCGGGCCCAGCTGCTCCCGGTCTCGCGGACGAGGACAGCCACCAGGCGGCCGGGGATCGTCGGCTGGAGGTTCTGGATGAACCAGCCGGCCAGGAACTGGGCGAGGCGCTCCGAGGTCGGCTCGAAGGGGAGGACCTCGTGCAGGTTGTGGTGGTCGAGCTCGGTGTCCAGGAACTTCTTGAACGGGGCGAGCGCGCCGAAGTCCGTGACGAAGCCGGGCTTCTCCAGCGAGGGAGCGGTGAGGATGACCTCGACCTCGTAGCTGTGACCGTGCTGGCGGGAGCACTTGTGCCCGGGCGGCAGTCCGGGCAGCCGGTGGCCGGCCTCGAAGTCGAACTTCTTACCGATGGTGAGGGCACCGGGAGGCAGTGGAACGGTACTGAGGTCCATATTTGTCCTTGAGGAGTTGCGGATGAGGCTGCTTCGGTCACCGGATGGATTCACTCGGGGGCTGGTAGTCGGGTTCGAGATCCGGCAGGAGGCGGTTCCCGCATCTGTCAAAGCCCTGGGTGGGACGAGGCAGCCGCTTCTTCAGGCGGTTGCGGGCTGCTTCTGGGGGTGTGCCTGCGCGGCCTTGTTCAGGGCCTCCGTGAACCGCTCGGCACGCCTGTCGCCCTCGGCTTCCTGGGCGCGGAGGTCCCCGAAACGCGCCCAGTACCTTCTGCAGACCTCGCTGTCCATGAGCATCGAGGCGTAGAAGGGCAGTTGTCCGTCGCGGACGAAGCCCAGACGGTCACGCAGGCTGAGGATGCAGATCAGCTGGTTGGCCTTCAGTAGCTGCATGCACTCGTCGACACTCATGCCGTCGGGCGCCCAGAGCTTCGCGAGGTCGGGGGCCGTGGACATCTGCATCAGCCAGTCGAGCTGGTTCCGCGCGACGACCGCCTCGTTCCTTTCGCCCTGGTGCCGCGCGTCCTGGCGGAGTCGGGCGACTCCGACCACGGCTGTGGCGAGGGAGACAGCAGCGCCGGCAGCGAGCACGGCGGTGGTGAGCTTCATGCGGCGACGGTCCTTTCGTAGAACGGGCTTATGGGGTGCACGAGGAGGTCGCCCGGTCGCGAGGCTGGTGAGGGCCGCGTCTGGAGGGCCACCTCGGTGGAGCTGCGGCAGGGCTTGCTTCGCCGGCCTCGGCGATCAGGAGCGGGACTTCGTCTTCCGTCATGCGGCCCCCGCAAGCAAGACGGTCGGAGAGTCGCCGTCACCGCACATGGATGCGAGTCGGTGACGCACCTTCTCCAAGGCGACGGCGACCGGCGGGAGCCCCACGCCGGCCCGTCGCGGGTCCAGGGTGTTCGGCTCACGCACGGGGCACAACTCGATCCCATTGGCGTCGAAAAAAAATTGCGTACCGAACTCCTGGTCGTGCCCAGTGTTGATCAGGGCACGGTCGTGGAGATGCGCCCAGTGCTGGATCGGTGCGTCGTCGGCTTGGACGGCGCGGCGCAGCAGGACGGCGGCTGCCCGCTGGAAGTCAGGTTCGTCGTTGGAGTGGAGGGCGATACTCCAGGCGGCGCGTGCGGCGTCGGGGCCGACGAGGCGATGGCCGGGCCAGCAGTCGTGGTCGGCCAGGATGCGGCGCAGCACTTTGGCGCTGGCATGGTCGGCGTGACGGCCCCGCCCGAGTTGGACGGCGTCGAGCTGGTTACGGACGCGTTGTGCCCGCCGTGCAGCCGACTGTTCCGCGAGGGTGATCAGCTCGCGGGCGACGTCCGGCCGTAGCGGTTCGGTGGTCGTCACGCGACACTCCGCTCATCCGCGGCGGACCGTGGCTCGCGGACACTGCAGCCGACGAGCGCGCTTAGCCCTGGCCGCAGCTCCGCTGTGAGTTCGAGGCGGGCGACTCGCTCGCCGGTCTGTCCGGTTCCGGAGCCGCGAATGCCCCAGCTCATGTCGGTGAGGCGGTTCAGGAAGCGGCCGATGGGGTCGGCGTCGAGGGGGTGGCGGGCCAGGGCCTCGGCCCGTACGTGCGGCAGGTCGAGGCGGGCGGCGAAGTCGGAGGCCCAGAGGGTGATCAGCCGGATCGTGTCGTCGGAGCGGTCGGGGAGGGTGTGGAGGTGGCCGAGGAAGAGGCAAGGGCCCTCGCCCCAGCTGAGGGCGGGCTCGCGCTGAAGGATCATGCAGGCGAGCAGGAGTCCGTCCTCGATCAGTCCGGCCAGCTCCGCCTGCGGGTCGCCGAAGAGAGAGGGGATGTCTGCGCGGGCGGGTACGGGCAGACCTCGGAGGGTGAGCCAGCGCTGGCGGTCCTGGACGAGTGCGGCGGCTTCGGCCCGTTCGGCGTCCGTGCGCAGCGAGCGCATCTCGTAAACGGGAGGTAACGGTGCCGGGCGCTGGTGCAGGGGCGCGGGGGACTGCTCGGCGGCTGTGGGAACGGCGGACATGTTCACTGGCTCGCTCCGCTCTGTACCGTGCTGGTCTGCTTGGCGGTCAGCAGGTTCCAGCCGTGAGCCCAGGCGACCAGCCGGGTGGTGTCCGGCGCCCCGGTGTCGGCAAGCAGTTGGTCGAGCGCCGCGCCCAGGTCCGCGGGGGCTAGGTTGGCGCCGCGTGCGATGTCGAGCGGCTTGGTGTGCTCGGTGATGGCCCTCAGCAGGTTCGTCTGCTCGGTGCTCAGGTCGGGGGCTGGCCTGTCCGGCGCCGGGGCCGTGGCCTCGTTTGCGCTGAGAAGGCGGTGGGTGACTACGGCACGGGAGCAGCGTTCGGGGCAGTGCAGCTTCCTGCGCAGGGAGATCATGTGCGCGCGGACCGTGTGGTGCGACAGGGTCTCGATGTCGGCGATCTGGCCTGTTGGTAGGCCGTTCACCACATGCTGGGCGATGCGCCGTTCGGCCGGGGTGAGCGGTGTGGTCGGGGCTGGGGCGGTCATGGTGGTCTTCCTCGTCGGTTTCGGTCAGCGGCTCGACGTCGGGCGCAGGCGCACAGGGACGGAGGTGTGTCCGTTGCTGATCAGGCTCGGCAGCCTCTTCAGATCGGTCCTGTCCGTGGCGAGTTGGGCGTCGGGGAAGCGTTCGAAGAGCAGGCGCAGGGCGGTGGCGACTTCGAGTCGGGCAAGTGGGGCGCCGAGGCAGAAGTGGACGCCGTGTCCGAAGGCGAGGTGTTCCTTGCTGGGGCGGGTGGCGTCGAAGCGGTCGGCGTCCTCGTGCCAGTCGGGGTGCCGGTTGGCGGCGGCGTAGGAGGCGAGGATCGCCTCGCCGGTCTTGATCGTCTGCCCGTCCGGGAGGGCGATGTCGGTGCGGGCATAGCGCAGGGGAAGGTGCTTGACCGCGGGCTGGTGGCGCAGGGTCTCCTCGACTACGCCCTCCCAGGTGCAGCGGCCGTCCCGGACGTGGGCCAGCTGCTCTGGCTCGGAGAGCAGGGTGGTGATGGCCTGGTCGATGACGTTGACGGTGGTCTCGTACCCGGCGCTGATCATCAGCAGGAGCGTGTCGCGCAGCTCGGCGTCGCTGAGGGCGGAGCCGTCGCCCTCCTCGTCGCGGGCGGCGATCAGCAGCGAGGTCATGTCCTCGCCGGGCTCGGTGCGTTTGATCTCGATCAGGGCGTCCAGCAGGCCGTACAGGGTGGCGGTGTTCGCGGCTTGTTCCTCGGCGGAGAGGTGGGTGGCGAATACGTTGTCCACCACGGTGCGGAACTCGGTGCGCCGGTCGGCGGGGACGCCCATGAGCTGGCCGATGACGGCGATCGGGAGCGGGTAGGCGAGGTGCTCGCGAAGGTCGGCCACCTCATCGGCCGGGAGGGCGGCGAGGTCGTCGAGGATGCCGTTCACGAGGAGCTCGATGTCCGCCTGGAGGGCGGCGGTACGGCGGGCCGAGAGGGCGGGGGCGACCATGCGCCGCAGGCGGCTGTGGTTGCCGCCGTAGGCGGTGAACATGTTCTCCACTGCCACCCACAGGGCCAGCGGCCAGGTGGGGACCGTCTCGGCGAAGGCCGGCCAGTGGGCGCGGCCGTCCTTGGAGACGTCCTTGCTGGTCAGAAGCTGCTTAAGGAGGGCCGGGTCGGAGACGGACCAGGCGCGCACGCCGAGGATGTCCACCAGCGTGGCGGAGCCGCGCTCGCGCAGGGCCTGATGTTCGGCGTCCGGGTCGGATCCGGTGGGGTCGAGAACGAGTATCTGCTGTTCGGACACGGTCGGTCTTCTCTCAGCTCAGGGGAAGGTGACGGGCAGGGCGACCAGCGAGCGGTGGAAGGGGCCCGGGCGCCAGACGAGGTCGTCGCGCTGGCCGTCGAGGTCCATCTCGGGCAGGGCGTCGAGGACGTGGAGGATGGCTGCCTCGGCGATGAGGTAGGCGTGCGTGCTCGCCGGGCAGCTGTGCGGGCCGGCGCCCCAGGCGAGGTGCGCCCGGTTGCCCAGCGGCCGGTGGGATCCCAGGGCGGGGTCGTTGTTGCAGGCGGCGTAACTGATCACCACCGGCTGGTCGGCTGGCAGTAGGAAGCCGCAGATGTCCACCGGCCGGGGCGGGTAGGTCATCGCGAAGTTCGCGAGCGGCGGGTCGCGATAGAGGACGCTGTCCAGGGCCTCGCGGACGGAGGCATCGCCTGCGTGCAGGTCTCCGGAGAACTCGCTGTTGGTGAGCATCTCCAGGAGGGTGTTCGTGATCAGGTTGGTCAGGGGCTCAATGCCCGCCCCGTACAGGGTGATGAGTTGCTGGCCCATCTCGGTGTCGTCCAGCCGGGCGACGTGGACGAGGAGCCTGCTGGTCACGTCGTCGCCGGGCTGTCGGCGGCGCAGGGCGACGAGGTCCGCCACGGCCTGGGCCATGATCTGGTTGCCGATGGAGGCGTTGACCCCGTCGAAGATCTTCGCCATTCCGTCCGCGATCCGGTGGCCGACCTCGTCGGGGCAGCCGAGCAGGTGGCTGAGCGTCTGGAACGCGAGGGGCCAGGCGTACTGGGACAGCAGGTCCGCCTTGCCGCTGCCCTTGAAGGCGTTGATGGTCTGCTCGGCAACCAGTTCGACGTGGTCGCGCAGCGCGTGCTGGTCGACAGCCCCGAGGGCTTCCGTGTTCGCGGCCCGGTAGCGGGCGTGCTCGGCACCGGCCGAGCGCAGGGCGTTGGGGCGCCACTCCATCATCGGCCGGATGGGGCAGGTGTCGGGGACGGAGGTCTGCCACTGGCGCGGGTCGGCGGGGAAACGTTGCGGGTCGCCGAGGATGCGGCGAGCCTCCTCATAGCCGACGACCAGCGTGGCGGGCACGCCAGGGGCCAGGTCCACGGGGACCAGAGGGCCGAACTGCTCGCGCATGCGTTGGTAGCCGGCGTGCGGATTCTGGGCGAAGTCCGGTTCGTACAGGGGGATGCGGTGGGTCGCGGTGCTCACGGTCGGGGCTCCAGACGGTGCGCGAGATGGGCGAGGTATTCGGTGAGCTGGATCAGGGCCTGCATGCAGGACGCTCGCTCGCGGGCATCGCACACGGTCAACGGCGTATGTCCCTCCAGGGCGAGGGCCTCGTGGACTTCTTCGAGCGGGTGGCGGGGCGCGCCGTCGAACTGGTTGACCGCGACCGCGTAGGGGACGCCGTTCTCTTCGAGGAGGCCGAGGATTTCGTGGGAGGCATCAAGGCCGCGGGGGTCGACGAGGACCAGGGCACCGAGGGCGCCGGTGATCAACTCCTGCCACAGGAAGCTGAATCGGGCCTGGCCGGGGGTACCGAACAGGTAGAGCACGAGGTCGTCGCTGAGGTGCTTGCGTCCGAAGTCCACGCCGACGGTGGTGGTGGACTTGGCAGGCGTGCGGGCCAGGTCGTCGACCAGGGCGCTCGCCCGGGTGATGGTTTCCTCCATGTGGACCGGAGGCACCTCGGAGACGCTGCCGACGAAGGTGGTCTTGCCCACGCCGAAGGCTCCGGCGACCACGATCTTCGCGGTAGCCGTCACCGTGCGCGCGACGAACCGGTCAGGCGTGAGCGCGGAGTCCATGAAGAACCCTTTCGATGAGTAAGACCGGGGGCCGGTCGTCGTCCTGGCCCTGGGCGAGGGCCATCAGTCCGTGTCCGATGAGGTCGGCGACGAGAATCCGGGTGGTCGATGGCGGGAGAGCGAGTGCGGAGGCGATCTCGGCGACGGCCAGCCCTCCGCCTTGCGCGGGTGCGAACAGGGCGAGCACGCGCCGTGCGTCCGAGTTGAGGCCGGGACGGGTGCCGGTCGCGGCGAAGACCAGGCTCTCCAGGCGCACGTCCTTGCTGGGGCGGGTACGTCCGCCCGTGCGGACGTAGGGCCTGACCAGATCCGGGTCCTGCCGCGGCCTGCTCATGCCAGCGGTGCTTCCGTGCCACCGGCGATGCGCGTCTGGACACCCAGCTGTTCGCCCACACTCGCGGCCAAGCGCAGGGCGGCCTCGCTGATCACACCAATGTCCGCGTGAGGGCTGTCGGTGCGGACGGCGAGCATGGTGTTGTCGCCAGCCGGGATGAGCAGGGAGATGTGGTCGACCGACTCCATGACGAACTGGCGGACGCCCCCGCCGTTCGTCTCCCGGTCGTAGGCCCGCGATGCTCCCCACAGCGTGGAGGCGATGGCCGAGATCTTCTCGGCGCGCTCGCGCGGCAGCCGATCGGTGTAGGCCGGGCTCATGCCGTCCGCGGCGACCAGCACGGCGTATTCCACGCCGGCGGTCTCCTCCAGGCTTTCGAGGAGCCAGCCGATGTTCTTGTCGGTCATGCGTCGTGTCCTTGGTCGTTGTCGGCAGTGGGGACGTGGGTGCCCTGCTCGGCGCGGGCGCGCTGAGTGCCACGGGCCCAGGCGGCGATCACGCTCGCTCGCCCCGGCTCGGCGTTGGCAGGGCGGGGAACGGGGGCGGAGGCGGGTGCGGCGCGGCGGCTGCGCACCGTCAGTCCGCTGGCGGTCGTGCGGGCAGTGGAACGCTCCTGGTCGGATTCCCCGGCCGTCGGCGGGACGGGGGTGAGCGCGGGGTGTGTGGCTACCGGAACCGGGGCGAGAGCAGGGAGCCGGCTGGACGCGGCAGAGGCGAGAGCAGCTGGCGGATCCTTCTGCACCGGCTGCGAGGATGCCGGTGGCGCCTGGGGCGCCGTGGTGAGGAGGTCCTGGGGAAGGGTGAGGAGCGCGCGGGTGCCCAGAAGGGAGTTGGGCGCCTGGACATCGACCCGGAATCCGTAGGCGCGCGCGAGGGCGGCGGCGACTCGGAACCCGGTCTGCGGGCGGGCGCCGAGCTGCGTTATGTCGTCCGTGCGCTGCCCGGTGAGGATGTCCCGGGCGCTGTCGAGCTGCTCCGGCGTCATCTGCAGGCCGCTGTCGTCCACGAAGACGGTGACTCCGTGGTGGCCCTGTTCGAAGGACACGTGCACCCTCGACTGTGGTGGCGAGAAGCGCAGCGCGTTGTCCAGCAGGAGCGCGAGGGCGTGCACCACGGGCCCGACCACGCGGGTCTTCACCGCGACGGTGAGTTCCTGGGGCTGTACGCGCTGGTAGTCCTCGACGTAGCCCATCGCGGCCCGCACCACATCGGTCAGCGTCGTCGTGGGCCAGTGCCGGGTCAGCTTGCCGCCGGCCAGGATGGTCCAGCCCTGAGCGACCAGCAGCATCTGCTGCACGGTGTGGTCGATATCGGTCAGCGTCTCGAACGCGGCGTCGTCCTCGTGCTCGCGCACGCCCTCGCTGACCTTGCGGCTGGTCTTGGCGGCCATGCCCACGAGCGCCGACGACACACTGCGCACTGCGGCCTCGGTCGACCGCACGGCAGTGGCACTTACCCGAGCGATCTCTTCCTGGGCGGCGGTGTGCGAACGCCGCAACTCCTCCGCCCCGAGCGTCTTCGCCTGCTCGATCTCCTGGTGCGCCGCGTACTGGATATCGCGGATCACGGCCTGGACGACGCCGGCGGTGGCCTTGACCACGTTGGTCAGGTGCTCACCGACTGCGGTGCCGGCCAGTTCCGGTGCGGGGGCCGGCACCGTGATCCGACCGCCCGACTGGTGGATCTGGGGCAGCGTCTCGTGGACCAGCTTCTGCAGGGCACCCTCGGTGGCCTGTTGTTCGCGGGCCAGGAGGTGTGCCCGCCGCCGCGTCTTCTGCCATCGGCGGTGGCTAACCCAGGCCGCTGCCACCGCGACGATGGCCGCGGCGGCGAGCACGATGACCATGGTGGTGGCGGTCGTGTTCATCAGACACCCACCGCCAAGAGCACGTCGGCCTCGGCTGCGGGCGCCCCCGAGTCGAGTTGCTGCAGCAGGAGCGCGGACCCGATCACCCCGATGTGGCTGTACGCCTGCGGGAAGTTGCCCAGTTGTCGCCCGGTGGCGGGGTCGTACTCCTCGGCGAGCAGACCGAGGTCAGTGCGCAGGACCAGGAGCCGGTCGAAGAGAGCGTGGGCTTCGTCCGGGCGGCCAGTCAGGGCGAGCGCATCGACCATCCAGAACGAGCAGAGCAGGAAGGTCCCCTCGTCACCGTTCAGGCCGTCGAGCCCGATGCGGTCGCCGGCGGTCGGGTAGCGCCGTACGAGGCCCTCCGGGGTGGACAGTTGCTGACGTACTGCCTCCACCGTCCCGAGCACTCGGGGATCGTCGGGAGGCAGGAATCCCACCCTGGGGATCAGCAGGAGGGCGGCGTCGACCTCCTGTGATCCGTAGGACTGGGTGAAGGTGCTGCGGACCGGATCGAATCCGCGCGTGCACACCTCCTGGTGGATGGCCTCGCGCAGTTCAATCAGGGCGAACAGGTCGGCGTCCAGGGCGGCGGCCTCGACCAGGCGGATGGTCCGGTCGATCGCGGCCCAGGCCATGACCTTGGAGTGCACGAAGTGGCGGCGCTCACCTCGGATCTCCCAGATTCCCTCGTCGGGCGTCTGCCACCGCTCGGCGAGGTACTCGACCAGCCGTTGGTGCAGGACCGCGGTGTCGCCGCAGCGGGCCACCCCGCTTTGGTGGGCGAGGTACAGGGTCTCGATTACGTAGCCGTACACGTCGAGCTGCAACTGGTCTACAGCCCCGTTGCCGATCCGTACCGGGCCGGAGTTCTCGTAGCCGGGCAGCCACCGCAGCTCCCGCTCCTGGAGATCCTGTTCTCCGGTGATCCCGTACATGATCTGCAGGTTCTCCGGGTCGCCGGCCACGGCCCGCAGCAGCCACCGCCGCCACGCCTCGGCCTCCTGCCAGTACCCCGAACCGAGCAGGGCGCCCAGGGTGGTGGAGGCGTCGCGGAGCCAGGTGTAGCGGTAGTCCCAGTTCCGGCGACCACCGATCTCTTCCGGCAGCGACGTGGTCGGCGCTGCGACGATGCCGCCGCTGGGGGCGTACGTCATCGCCTTCAGGGTGATCAGCGACCGGACGACTGCTTCCCGGTGCGGGCCGTCGTAGGTGCATTGGCTCGTCCAGTCTTCCCAGAAGGCGAGGGTCGCCGCGAGCGCCGCGTCGGGATCCGGGATCTCCGGCGCGACACCGCGAGAGGGCCCCCAGCTCAGTACGAAGGCGACGCTCTCGCCGGCGGTGACCGTGAAGGAGCTGACGATCGCGCCGTCCTTCTCAACCTGCCCGGTGGACGTGTCCAGCCACAGGGCGTCCCCGCCGCCCTCAGCGATCATGCGTCCGCTCAGCTCATGGATCCACGGGCTGACCCGGCCGTAGCCGGGGCGGGCGCGCAGCGTGGAAGCCATGGCGATCTGGCCAGCCGTTCGCTCCACGATCCGGATGACCTGCGGTGCCCCGTCGCGCGGCGGCATGAAGTCGGTGACCTTCGCGCTGCCGGAGGACGTCGTCCAGACTGTCTCCAGCACGAGGGACTCGCCGACATAGCGCCGCTCGGCAGTCGCACCGGCTCCCTCTTCGTGCGGAGCGGCCGGGGCTATGCGCCACGCTCCGTGCTTCTGCGTGCCAAGCAGCGCAGCGAAGGGGGCTGGCGAGTCGAAGCGGGGCAGGCACAGCCAGGCGATCGAGCCGTCGTCGCAGACGTGGGCACTGGTCTGCATGTCGCCGATCAGGCCGTAGTGCTCGATACGCGGAAGGCGTTTCATCGTGTAGATCTCCGTTAGGCCCCGCGAGTCCGGGGAGGGCTTTAGGGCCGTCGAAACGGCCGGCGAACTGTCGGTGAGGCGAGGCTCCGGTGGTCACCGGTGAGGCGGCGACTCGCTCCGCGCCGGTGCGGGTTCTTCGTCCGCTGACGGGGAACTGGTTGCGCGATCACCGCGGAGAACCAGCCATGTCGTGGGACCAAGGATCAGGACGATCAGAACCGCCCCGGTGGCGGTCATGTCCGGGGCGCCGACGCGGCCAGGACGAGACAGGCGAAGGCGATCGCGAAGACTGTGCCGCGCAGCAGGTTGATCGGCGGTGTCCGCCAACGCCGTCCCCGCTGCCGCATCGCACGGCCGGTGCCGTGGGCCTCCACGGTCGCCACGAGCTCCTGGGCCGCCTCGGCCAGTTGGACCAGATGCGCCCTGCTGGGCATGTAGCCGTCGGGGACCCCCGCCGAGCCGAGCTGCTGCGCGCGGCGCAGCGCTGGCTCCTCCTTGGGCACCATGACGCCGAGTCGATTGATGTGACCGCGCAGACGCCTCGCGAGGTCTTCAACGTCGGCGGTGGTCTCCGGCAGCGGCGAGTCCTCGTCCAGCACGAGCGCCAATGTCTCGGCCGCGGCCACCGCTTGATTGCGCGGTGAAACCGGCTCGACAGCCATGCGGCCCTTCCTGTTGGACGCGACGTGTTGACAGGCGTCCTGGCGGGGAGCCAGCGAGAGGCGCATGACACAACTCCTGTTCGGATCAGGCCAAGTTGATTGGGGTTCGCCGTGCGGGGGCGGCGGTCGTCGTGCAAAGTGAGTGATCCGGTCGCTACGTTGAGCGAACCGTGAATCCCCGCTGGGGGGTATGCCTGCGCGACCGCCGAGGCCGTCAAAGGCGTCAAAGATCATTTCGGAACCGAGGGGCAGCCCATGGCCCGTGTGCGAAACGTCGCCCTCGCCGCACTTCTGCGCGAAGCGGGCTGGTCTCAGCCGCAAGCAGCTGCAGCGGTCGCCCGGGTAGCCGCGGAGAGCGGGGTGCGTGAGCTGGAGGCCATCTCCCGCTCGCACATCGCCATGTGGGTGCAGGGCACGCAGCCGAGCGGTCGGGCACCTCATATCCTTCGCGAGACGCTGTCCCGCAGGCTCGGCCGCCGCCTCACCCTGGCCGACCTCGGGCTGGAAGGTGAAGGCACAGGCCAAACCGACAGCGGTTCCGACTGGAGCGTCGATCCTCTGACCGTGCTGGCCGAGCTGGGAAGCGACGACCTCGATATGCACCGACGTAAGCTGCTGGCGGCCGCCGCGTACTCGGCCGCCGGCCTGGCCTTGCCCACCGCCTCGTGGTGGGCAGCCGCTCCTGCCGCGGCGGCGAAGCGCCCAGCAGTCTCCTCCCGGCTGGTGACGCAGGCCGACATCGACGACGTCCGCGATCTGACGACCTTCTACTCCGCGCGTGACCAGCAGCGAGGCGGCGCCTCTGGCCGATCGGCCCTCGCCGGCCATCTTCGCGACGAAGCGGTGCCCCTGCTCGGTAGCAGGTTCCGCACGGAGCAGCTTCGTCGCGACACCTACTCGGCCGTGGCGGAGATGGCCTATTTGTCGGGGTGGATGGCTTTCGACGCCTCCGAGCACCGCACCGCCCAGCGCTACCTCACTCTCGCTGCCCGCATAGCGGCCGAAGCGGGCGACGGGCCGCTCGGCGGCCACATCCTGCGCGCCCTCGCGCACCAAGCCGTGGACCTTGGGCACCCCTGCCGCGCCCTCGTCCTGGCCGACGCCTCCATGAATCGCGACCGCTACGGCCAAGCTAGCCACCGTGAGAAGGCCCTGCTCGCGATCGTTCACGCACGCGCCCTCGCAGCCGACGGCGACCGCGCCGGCACTCTCGCGGCCATCAGCCGCGCGGAGCGGGATCTCTCCCGCGCCGACAACAGCGAGGCTCCGAGCCGCGTGAGCTTCTTCCAGGAAGCCTCCCTGGCCCACGAGACAGCCTGCGCCCTGCGCGACATGGGCCAGCCGCAGGCCGCGGAGATCCACTTCAAGCGCAGCGTGGCCACCCGCCGCCGCCAGCAGTACGCCCGCACGCACAGCGTGACCCTTGGCTACCTCGGCGCCGTCCAGGTCCAGCAAGGCCGCCTCGACGAGGCATGCGCCACCTGGAACCAAGCACTCGACGCCATGGCCGGCGTCCAGTCCGGCCGTGCCCGCGACGTCATCGTCCGCATCCAGAGCGACCTCTCGCCCGTCCGGCAACGCGGAGGCCGACATGTCACCGAACTGGATCACCGGGCACGGGGCATGCTGCGCACCATAGGCTGACCACAGAGCGGGTTCGCGGCGCTGGCCGGGGGCCGCCGTGCATGCTACGCCGAGGAAGAGGAACGAGCGCCGATGGCGACGTACGAGGTCGAGTCGATCGCAACAGTCGTCGGGGGCCACACCCGCGTTCAGGACGACTACCAGGGCGGGGTCGAATCGATCATTCGGCTCGACGACGCGTACCCCCTCGAAACGCTGCAGGGAATCGGAGAGTTCTCCCACCTGACGGTGACGTGGCGCTTCCACCTGGCGCGACCCGAAGACGTCGAGCTCCACGCACGCAGCCCACGGGGAAACCAGAACTGGCCGCCGACAGGTACGTTCGTCCACCGCAACCACCGGCGCCCCAACCAACTGGCGATCAGCTACCCGCGGTTGCTCAAGGTCGAAGGCCGGGACCTCCTGGTCACCGATCTCGACGCCGTAGACGGAACGCCCGTGATCGACCTGGCACCGTACTTCGAACAGATGGGACCTCGGGGCCCGATCCATCAGCCCGCATGGCCTGGCGAGATGCTCGAACCGAATTACTGGGCGAAGGCAAGCGAACGGCCCTCGGAGCGCCCTGCGTAACGGGAGTGACTGAGCTGTGCTGCTCGCCGTTTGGCTGGTCGGGGACCAGCTGGAGGTCTGACTCAAGCCGCAGCCCTCGCGTACCGGAACTCACACCACGTTTCCTCGCCGCTGCTCTCCCACGCGTCTGAGATCGCATGGACAAGCCGGATCCCGCGACCGGATTCACCGTCGGGTCCGGCTTCCTTGAGTACAGCGGGGGCAGGCTTGCGGTCGGTTACCGAGACCCGCACCACGTCGACCGTCACCGTGATCCGGAGCACGACTTCGCCCTCACCGTGAACCATGGCGTTGGTGACCAGCTCCGAAACGGCCAGCACGACGACCCCCGCCACCGGCTGCGAAACGCGGCACCGTCGCAGGAACGCCCTGGTTGTCTGCCGCATCTCCCGAGCTTTCGTGGGATCCGGGAGAAAGGCGGCCTGACAGGCATGGGGTGCCGCCGACATGTCGGCCCATGCCGCTGTGCTGCGTCGGTCCTCCTGGGCCGGCCTCACACACGACGTGCCTGTTGTGGCCGCAAAGCTACGGATTCCCCCGCTGGGCGGGGTCGCCTCTTGGAGCCTGGTCATGGGAGCCATCGCACCGCGCGGCGACGCCATCTACCAGGGGAATCCAGAGGGGGAAATATCTGTCAAGGGGGGAAACTGGAGGGGGAGATGAGGCCATGATTGGATCCCGCCCACCAACAGAGGTCACACTCATGCCAGATCCGTTCGCCAACCTGCTCCTCCGGCTTCGGCGGGATGCGGGCCGGACGCAAGAGGAACAGGCAGACGCGATCAACGCTGTCTCCGGCAGGGACACCATGACCCGCCGCGAAATCAGCCGCTATGAGAACTTCGAGAACATCCCTACCAATCACACGATCGGCCACATCGCGGCGGCCTGTGGTGTCCCCTTCGAGGAACTACAGCGGGAGGCTAAGGCTGCCCGCGCTCGGAAGAGAAAGGGGCATGCCAATGCAGGGGAGGATCGGGACAGCGTGAAGCGTCGTACGCTGCTGGGTGGCGCCGCTATCGGCGTGAGTGCAACTGCCGAGCCCTGGGGGCGACTCGCCTTCGCCCTCAGCAAGGGGTCCAAGATCGATTCGCCCTCCGCCGCCGCGCTCATCGACCGGGCCGCCGAACTGCACGTCCAGGAGCTCAACCTCAGCGCCCGGCGCCTACAAAGCACGGTCGAGTCACACCTTGACGCGATCACCTCGGCGCTGCCTCGCGCCGGCGAGCACGAACGGGCTCTCACCATCGCCGCCGGAGAAACCGCCGCCCTGGCTGGTTGGGTGGCCTGGGACCTAGGCGAGCACGACAAGGCCGACGCCTACTACACGGTCACCTCGCAGTGCGCGGCGACCACCGGGCACCCGCCACTCCGAGCCCTGGCCCTGACCTACACCAGCTACGGTGCCTCGAGGCCGAAGGCGAAGCTGGAGTTGCTTTCCCAAGCGGCCAACGACGTGCGAGGCCACGGCAACGCTACTGCCGCCGCCTGGGTTCTCGGCAGGCACGCGGAGGAAGCTGCGGCGATCGGCGACGAGACGGGGGCGCTTCGAGCGCTGGATCGAGCACGCTTCGCCTACGACTTCGCGGATCACACCAGCGAGCAAGCGTGGGTCAGATTCGTGACCCCATACCGAATGGACTCGTTGGCCCTTTCCGTATACGGGCAGTTGAGGCGTCCCGAACTCGCTGCCACAGCCGACTCAGCAGTGGACCGGCTCGGGAACCAGCTACCGGACAGCGGTGTGGTGGTTCTCGGCGATCTCGCCTCCGCCTTGCTGCGTGGAGGTGACGTCGATCGAGGCGTCTACGTGTCACGCCAGTTCGCCGCGGCGGCACAGACCAAGCCCAACACGATGGGGAAGGAGCGCGCAGCGACTATCGCCGCGTCGCTACCGGACAGTGAGCAGGACCTCGCTTTTCACCTTCGGCAGTTCGCGTCCTGAACTCCAATCGTGCGGTACACGGGCAGGTTCGGGACACGAACGCCGTCGTACGGCCCGTCGCTCGTCAGCCCTGTGCCGTCTCCTCGGAGACCCAGGACAGGTACGCCTCCGACCCGCCGGTCACGGGCAGCGTGATCCACTGGGGGACGTCGTACGGGTGCTTCTCATGCACCCACGCCTCCAGTGCCGGGAGACGGTCCGTCGTAGTCATGTACGAGATTCGCCACTCCTGCGCCGTCTCGACCTGATTCTTCCACCAGTAGAAGGCAGTTATCGGCGCATCGATGTGGACGCCCGCTGCCAGTTTGCTCTCGACCGCGCCCCGGGCCAGCGACTTCGCCTGATCCTCGTTGTCGCTGGTCGTCTGTGCGATCACAATATCGTTGGCCATACAACTACCTCTCCTGCTCGGATACCGAGACCCTACCCAGCCCTCCAGGCCGCACCGGCTGCTCGGTCCACGCCACTTACACCGTGACCCGAGCCCAAGGCACGGCTTGTCGCTGTCGTCCCCGGCGGTGGCGGAGCGCCGAGGCCGTCCACTCGGTTGGGAATGACCAAGCCCTTGTCGACAAGGTTGTTGCGGCGGCTTCGTTATGCGGGTTGCCGGCGCATTCCTTTTGTCGTAATGGGTCTGCGACGAGAGGACTCCACACAGGCCGGCGGCGGGCATTCGCCCACGGCAGACAAGGAAAAACCTCAAAAGACTGGAAAGCTCCGGCAAGGCCATGTCAACGTACAACGTCCCCGGAAAACGCCAGGTCAGGGAGGTGCAGTACCTCGCTGTGGCCAGGGTTACGAACCAAATCGGAAACCCGCGCCGTGTGAGGCAGCCTTGCTGGCATGGTCCCTACTTGGGAGGCCCGTCTGTCTGATCCCGCTATTCGATCCGCTCGCTTCACTTCACCCGTCCTCTTTGTCCACGGCGCACTTATCGCTTGGTCCGGGCAGGCGGCAGGCGACTACGCTGCGGTCTCCACTGGGCCGTCTGAGTCTGTGCAGCCGGCCTGTTTGGCGAGGACCGGCTGCAACGAAGTTACCGCGACGACCGTGCCGTCCTCGCGTACGTTGCAGCACACTCTGGAGCCACAAGGCGGCACGCGGCCCGGGCCACGGGGATCCCCGAGCGCCTCGTAGCACGAAATCTCGACCGCCTCATGGATGACGGTCTGCTGGTGCTCGTCGCAGATGGCGCGACCCCGGCCCTGCGCTCCTACCGACTGGCTTCCTGACTGCGGCCAGCCCGAGACATAGCCGGGCTCACCCGATGCGGCGCGCAACATAGCCGACGATCGCCGGTTAGCCAAACCGGCGATCGTCGCGACCATTGAGGAGTTCGCACTCGGCTGCGCTTGGCGGTGGAGCTGGTGCGAACGCAGAGGACCGCGCCCCTGAACGCAGTATCGGAGAACGGCACTGTCCTCTGCTGCCAGAAGACCGTGGTGCCCGTCGCTGAACCGTAACGGCACCTCTGCCGTTGGAGAGTGACGTAAATGTCTTTTGGGGCGAAAGGTTTCGCCGGGGCAAGCGGACAGGTGGCGCATTGACCGCCGGGGGCAGCAATCGCCTGCTGACTGCGGAAGAGGTGGCCGCATGGCTCAAAGTCAGCGAGATCACCGTAAAGAATAAATATCGGACGTGGGGGCTGAAGGCTCAAAAAGTTGGCCGTCTCCTGCGATTCCGTGAGCGCGACATCATCGCCTATCTCGAAGATAACTATGGGTAATGGCTGCCTTGCCGTGCCCTAAAAAGTGAAGGGCGCCAGTTGGCTACCGTTTTCCAGCGATGCAAATCCGATCCCAAGGTCGCCACCTATCCGTGCACGAAGCCCCGGTGCGGGCACTCGTGGACCGTGCGTTACCGCGAGCCTGGCGGCAGGACCGCGCGTCAGCGGGAGAAGACCTTCGACAAGAAGACTGGTCCTAATGGGGCCGATGCCTTCGCGGCGAGGGTCGAGACCGACAAGGACGAGGGCCTCTACATTGACCCCAACGCGGGCAAGATCACTGTCCGCGCCTACGCCGAAGACTGGCTCGCTCGCCGAATCATCGGGGAGTCCACGTACTCAAATTACAAGGGCTTCATCGACAATCACCTCATACCGAGGCTCGGCCGCAAGACGATCGCCGGGGTGACGAAGAGGGACATCGAGCACTTCAAGGCGGCCATCGCCAAGGAGCTAGCGGCGAGCACGGTCTATGACCGGATGAAGATGGTGAAGCACATCTTCTGGTCCGCGAAGGAGGAAAAGCGGATTCGGGAGGATCCGACCAAGGATGTGAAGAACGCCCCCGGAAGCCGCGCGGTCGATGAGGACGAAATTCCCACCCTCCCCGAGGTCCGCCTCCTGCATAAGCACATGTCTCCGCAGTACAAGCTGACCGTCTGGCTCCAGGCCGGGGTCGGCCTTCGAGTCAGCGAGGCCCTAGCCTTCCACGTCGGGTGCCTCCGGAACGACGTGATCCGCGTCCGTTGGCAGATTAGCTCGAAGGCGCACCGCGAGGACTGTAAGACGCGTCTCGTCCCCCTCAAGCACCGCGAGGAGGGCGAGTACCGTGATGTGCCCGCCGCAGGCTTCCTCTGCATCGAGATCGAAGCCCACGAGGAGCTGTGGAAGCCGATCCCGCTCACCTTTCAGAACGCAGCGGGGAAGACCCGGCAGGTCGAGGTGTTCTTCGCGCCCCGCGAACGGGGCAAGGGGATCATGCCCACCGCCAACACCTACACGTACCACTTCAAGAAGGCGTGCGTGGCGGCCGGGCTGGTGGACGCCGAGGGCAAGCCGAAGTACCACCCGCACTCGCTGAGGCACTTCTTTGCCTCGACCGCGCTGGCGGCCGGTATCCCGATCCACGAGGTCTCGCGCTGGCTCGGCCACAAGTCGATCAAGACCACGGTCGACATCTATGGGCACCTGGTTCCGGAGTCGTGGGACCGATGCCGTGACATCATGCAATCGGCCTTCGCGTCTGCGGCCTGAGCGACGCCCGTGCTGGGATGAACCTCCCGTGCTGGGATGGTGCTGGGATGGCCCCCTCGAAAACGACGTTTTCGCAGGTGGGAGCTCTGCACTCGACGTTCCGCTTCAACGTCTGATTGGACGTGAATAACGGCCTGACCTGCGAGAAAGCAGGTCGGGCCGTTGTGCTGTCCGCAGCAGTCCGCGGAACCTGGAGCGGCTACGTGTCGTAGACCGTGGAGCGGTGTCCGACGTGGACGACCCACACCACCAGTTCCCCGTTGTCGACGGTGTAGACGACACGGTAGTCGCCGACTCGTAGGCGGCGGCGCTCAGGCTGGGATACGAGGGCGGTGGTGTTGAAGCCGAAGGGGTCGCTCTCCAGCTCTGTCAGTTTGGCCAGGATGCGAAGCGCCATGTCACGCGGGATCTTGCGCAGCTCGGCCTGGGCCTCGGGGCGGAACACCGTGCGGTAGTCACTCACTGCGTGCCAGCGTCTCCCTCATCACGTCCTCGATCGGGACGCCGGCGGCCGGGCTCGCCATGCGCTCGTCGATGATGCGGTTGATCTCGCGCTCTTCCCACTCCTGGTACTTGCGCAGCACCTCGATCGAGACCACGGCGGCGACCTGCTTGCCGCGACGGGTGATCACGGTGGGTACGTCGTCCCGGTCGGCCCGCTCCACGACCTCTGCCAGGTGTGCGCGGACATCGCGGATGGACTCTATGGGCAGTGGCTGCGTCATGCGCTCAAGGGTACCGAGTGTGCCATGTGTACACAATGCCGGTGCCGCCCCGCACCCGGGTCAGCGGTGGCAGTATGCGGGGACACAGCGAGAGGGGCCGGGCGGGATGGGGCGCAGTGAGCGGGAGGCGGTCGCCGCGGGAGGACGGCTGTATGAGGCGGCGCAGGCTGGCGCAACGCAAGGTGATTCTCGGCGACGAGATGGGGCTCGGCAAGACCATCCAGGCCATCGCCGCTCTGGCTCATCTCGCTGCCGAGGGGCAGACCCACTTCATGGTCGTCTGCCCGGCCAGCGTCCTGATCAACTGGACACGCGAGATCGAGGCCCGCAGCAGGCTGCGCGTGATGCCTCTTCACGGCCCCGACAGGCAGGAAGCGTTCGCCGACTGGAAGGGCCGGGGCGGTGTAGGAGTGACGACCTTCGACGCCTTGCGTGGTTTCCCGGCCCCCGAAGGCGGCGAGTTGGGGATGCTGGTCGTGGACGAGGCGCACTACGTGAAGAATCCGAAGACGCGTCGCGCCCAGGCCGTGACCGAATGGGCCGGGCAGTGCGAACGAGTTCTCTTCATGACCGGCACGCCCATGGAGAACCGGGTCGCCGAATTTCGCAGCCTTGTGCAGATTCTCCAGCCGCACCTGGCGGAGGCTGTCGGTGACCGAGACGGTGTGGCCGGTTCCAAGGCATTCCGGAAGGCCGTCGCCCCGGTCTATCTGCGCCGCAACCAGCAGGATGTTCTGACCGAGCTGCCCGCTCTCCAGCAGACGGACGAGTGGGAGGAGCTGAGCGCGTCGGACGAAGACGCCTACCGCGAGGCCGTGCGCGCCGGCAACTTCATGGCGATGCGCAGAGCGGCCTACGCGCGCCCCGAGAAGTCGGCCAAGCTGAACCGGCTGCGCGAGATCGTCGAGGACGCCGCCGAGAACGGGTTGAAGGTGGTGGTGTTCTCCAACTTCAGGGATGTCCTGGGAGCGGTGAAGGACATGCTGGACGGTGCACGGAGCAAGGGCGGGGGTCAGGTGCTCGGTCCGGTCTCGGGAAGCGTGCCGCCCGCGCGCCGTCAGCAGCTCGTGGACGAGTTCGCTGCCGTGCCGGGGCATGCGGTGCTAGTGGCGCAGATCGAGGCGGCGGGGGTGGGGCTCAACATGCAGGCCGCATCCGTCGTGATCATCTGTGAGCCTCAGATCAAACCGACCATCGAACACCAGGCGGTGGCGCGGGCCCACCGCATGGGACAGGTGCGTTCGGTCCGGGTGCACCGGCTGCTCGCCACCCGCGGGGTGGACGAGCGGATGGTGGAGATGCTGAAGAACAAGACCCGCCTGTTCGACGCGTACGCGCGTCGTAGCGCGGTCGCCGAGTCGACGCCGGACGCAGTCGACGTTTCGGATACGGCGATGGCCCGCCAGATCGTCGAGGAGGAGCAGGCGAGGCTGGGGGCGGTCCGCAAAGAGTCCGCGGGACACCCGTAAGTGACCGTCGGGACCCAACGTGCGCCATCGGTAAATTGCCTGGTCAGGGCGTTGCGTGCGGCTCCACCGCAGGTCAGGGCTGCGGCTCGGACATTCCGCTTCAACGTATGACGGGCTGACGCCGTGATCGGCTGATCTGATCCAGGGCTCCTACCGGCTGTCACTGCGGGGTTCGGAGCTCAGGCAGCGCTTTCCTGTGTGCGGCGCGGATGCCCGTGGCGTGTGGCGGCAGTGCGGGCTCAGCGCGCAGCAGTACCGCCGCACCGGTCAGGACCATCAGGGCCAGCACTGTCCACAGCTGCCATCGCCCGGCCTCCAGCAGGACCCCGAGGAGCAGGGGCGCGACGGTGCGGCAGAGCGACCAGGACAACTGGTAGACCGAGAGGTATCGCCCCCGCAGGTGGTCGGGGGCGGCTTGGACCGACAGGCTCTGCGCCGGCCCGGAGTGCACCAACTCGCCGACGGTGTAGAGCACTGCGACCGCCAGGACGGCGGCGATGGCGCGCGAGCCGTTGACGAACTGGGGCAGCAGCGCGAACGCGGCGAAGGACAGCGCGAAGATGACCGCGCCGAGTGCGGCGGTGCGGGGGCGCCTGCCCCGCAGGGTCAGGCGGGCGACTGGGACACCGAGCACGGCGACCAGGGCGGTATTGACCGCGAACACGCCCCCCGCCAGGGCGTCGGGCAGGCCGACGTCGCGGGTCAGGAAGACCGGCAGGGCCATGGCCTGAGTGGTGTAGCCGAAGGCGATCAGGAAGTTGGCGGCGGTGATGAGGAGGTAGGGACGGTCGGCGAGTACCTGCCGGTATCCCTTCTGCCGTCCCTCGGGCTGCTTGGCGTCGCCTCGGACCGCCGCGATCCGGGACACCAGTGCCGCGGCGAGAGCGAACAGTGCGGCCAGCGCCACGGCGGCGGCTGTGAAACCGCTGCTGCCGTCGAGCGCCAGCAGCCCTGCCGCTGCCAGGCTGCCTGCCCCCATCCCGCCGTTGCGCAGACTGCGGTCCCACGCCAGCAGCCGGTCACGCTCGGCGCCTTGGGCGATTTCACCGATGAACGCCTGTTGGCTGGGCGAGGAGGCCCACATCCCCACCGCGACCATCAGGGCGACCCCCAAGAAGGTGGGGTAGGAGTCGGCAAAGGGGTAGGCGGCGAAGCCGGCCGCTCGCAAGAACAGGGCACCCACCACCACACGCTTGGCACCGAACCGGTCGATGACGACGCCCACGAACGGCATGACCGCCAGCGCGCACAACCCGGCGAGGGTCAGGCCCGCGCCGATCGCCGTCAGCGACAGGCCGGTGAGTGCGTGGACGAACAGCATCGTCAACGGAACGTAGATGCCGTCACCGATCGAGCTGACCAGGCCGGCGGCGATGAGGCGGCGCCGTGTGGACGCACCGGAGTCGGAGTCAGCTGAAGTCGAGCGCACCGCGTCCCCGCTTCAGTTCGGCGAACTCTCCCATCCCGGCCAGGGCCTGCACGGCGTCGAAAAGCCGCACCGCCTGCTCGCCTCGCGGGACGGCGGACAGGACGGGACCGAAGAAGGCGGCCCCGTCCACGACGACGACAGGTGTGCCGGCCTCTTCACCCACGGCGTCCTGCGCTGCCCGGTGGCTGGCGCGCAGAGCTTCATCGAACTCGTCGGTGGCGGCGGCCTTGGCCAGGGACGCGGGTAGTCCCAGCTCCTCCAGGGCCTCGGTCACGACCGCGTCGAAGTCCTTGTTGCGCTGCACGTGGATGCGGTTGCCGAGCGAGGTGAAGAGCGGGCGCAGGATCGCGTTGCCGTGGAGGGCCTCGGCGGCCGTGCATACCCGGGCCGGGCCCCAGGCGCGGTCGTTGAACTCGCGATACCAGGGGTCGAGGTCGCGGTGCTCGTTGAGCACCGACAGGCTCATGATGCGAAAGCTCAGGTCGATCGGTCGCAGCCGTTCGACTTCGTGTAGCCACCGGGAGGTGATCCAGGCAAAGGGGCAGGCGGCATCGAAGTAGCAGATAACCGGTACAGGCGCAGAGGCTTGGGACACATGATTATCTTCCATGGAAGGGAAATTACCTTCCATGGAAGGTATAGTCAATGCCATGCAGTCCGACGCCGTCACCGCCATCGTCGACCAGTGGAAACGCGAGCGACCCGATCTGGACGCGACGCCGATGCTTGTCATCGGACGGCTCTTCCGGCTCACGCACACGCTCGACGACCGTCTCCGCCCGCCCTTCGCCGCCGCGGGTCTGGGTAACGGCGACTTCGACGTCCTTGCGGCACTTCGACGCTCCGGCGAGCCCTATGCGCTGTCCGCGGGAGAGCTCAGCCGCACCGTTCTGGTCACTAGCGGCGCGATCACCAAACGGGTCGACCGGCTCGAAACCCGCGGTCTGGTGAGCAGGTCTGTCGCCGAGGACGACTCGCGTGGGCGCCTCATCACCCTCACCGCCAAGGGCATCGAACTGACCGATGAGCTCATCGCCACCCATCTGACCAACCAGCGACGCCTGCTCGCCGGGCTCAGTGGGGAGGAGCAGACCCAGCTCGCCTTCCTGCTCGAAAGGCTCGCGTCATTGCTTGCCGTAGGGGAGGACTAGGCAAGGCCCACGCTGCTGAAGCACCATCGATGTCCTCCCCGCCGCGACGGCGCTCCGCGCCCCGGCCCGTGCTCGTTCTGACCTCGGACCGGCGGCTGGTCGAAATTGTGCGGTGACCGCGTGCAGATCAAGGACGTCCGAGCTTGCGGCTCGGCCCGGATGTGCTCGGTGACGCGGGCGTTGTTGTGCGGTGCCGGCAGCCCTGCGCCTTCTCGTACTTTGTCGCCGCTTCCCGTGTCGGGATGCCGAGTGAGGCTCGCGGGCGTGCTCGTCCTCGGTCAGGCTGGTCGGCGGCTCGACGTTCATCCGGAAACCCTGTCGCCGGAGACCGAGGGCTCCCCGGCCGCCGGGCTCGCGGCGGCCGGGGCCGTGACGTCGGGGCTCAGTCGTGGGGTGACGGTTCCAGGAGGGACGCTCGGAGTGCGCCGGCCAGGGCGTCGTCGGCGCCCAGGCGCTGTTCGGCGTAGCCGCGGACCGAGCCGTAGCGGGTGTTCAGGTCCGCGAGGAAGAGCTCCATGATTTCGGCGGGGGCGCGGCCGAAGGCGGGCCAGTGCGGGGCGCGGCCTTCGTGTTCGGCGCTCCAGTCCGCGAGGAGGCGGTCGGCGGCGAGTTCGGTGAGGGCGAAGTCGGCGACGATGTCGTCGTCGTGGACACCGAGGAGGCCGAGGACGACCGCGGCCAGCAGGCCTGTACGGTCCTTTCCGGCGGCGCAGTGGAAGACGACGGGGGCGTCCTTGGCCGCGGAGATGACGTCGAGGGCGGCGCGGATCTCCGCCGTGCCGTCGTGGGCCACTTCGGTGAAGCGTTCCGCCAGGTAGGGGCCGGGCTGGATGTCGGGCGACAGGACGGTCTGGTCGTACGGCCGGTGCTCGATGCTGAGGTTGTGGTAGGCCAACCCGGCGTGCTCGGGGACGCGGCCCCGCCGTTCGATCTCCCATGCGTAGCGCAGATCGATCACGGTCCCGACGCCCAGCGTGAGGAACCGCTCCCAGTCGGCGCCGGCGAGTTTGGACAGTGCGTCGGACCGGTAGAGGCGGCCCCAGCGCACGGCGCGGCCGTCCGCACCCGAATAGCCGCCCAGGTCACGGAAGTTGTGCAGGCGATCAAAGGTGATGTGTCTCTGCATGGCGGCAGATTAGGCTGAAGGCCCGTGACCGAGCACGTGGAAAGATTCCCGCTTCCCCTCCGACCTCTCCGGATCGCCGCCGCCCAGGCGCAAGCCGTTCCTGGCGATGTCGTCGCCAACGCCGCCACGGTGGCCCGCCTGGTGAGGCGGGCCGCGGACGGCGGAGCCCGGGTCGCGGTCTTCCCCGAGAAGTTCCTCAACGGCTACGAACCGGAGCTCGTCCGGACCGATCCGGAGCGCTGTGCCGTGCGGGCGGGCGGGGACGCGCGGCTGGACGCGGTCGCCGGGGCGTGCCGGGACACCGGGACGGTTGCCGTGGTGGGCGCCGCGGTGCAGGACCTCGACGGTCTGTACGTGTCGGCCCTGGTGGTGGGGAACGACGGCCGACTCGCGGCCCGTTACGACAAGCAGACCCTCTTCAAGAGCGAACGTGACGTGTACCGCACGGGGTCGGCGGGCTGTACGCTCGAACTCGACGATTGGCGGCTCGGGTTGGGCGTGTGCTACGACTCCGGGTTCCCGGAGCACGCGCGCGCCGCGGCGCTCGACGGCTGCCATGCCTATCTCGTGGGGGCGCTGTTCAGCGTCGGGAACGGCTACCACGAGTCCCGTATCTGGTTCCCCGCGCGGGCGTTCGACAACACTCTGTACGCCGTACTGGCGAACCACGTGGGCCCTACGGGTGGTTGGCAGACCTGCGGATCGAGCGCCGTGTGGGGGCCGGACGGGCGGATCGTGGCGGAGGCCGGACCCGATGCCGAGGAGGTCGTCCTTGCCGATATGGAGCCCGAACGGCTGCGTCTGGCACGGGAGTCCGAGCCGATGCTGCGCGACCTCCACGACACGGACGCGATGCCCCGCGTCGTCCACGGGCTCGGCATGGAGGCCGCTCACAGGCGCGGCGCCTGGTGAGGTGGCGGGGAGAGGGTGGCGGCGTAGGCGTCACGGGAACGGGGCGAGCACCCGTCGCGGTTCCGTCCGTACGCGGATCCGGCTCTTCGCCCTGCGCTCCGCGGCGATCACCCTTCAGGCCCCCGCGGCGGGCCTTCGTCCGCGCGCTCATGACATGCGTGTTACGCCTGCGTCAGCTCTCTTGTGGGTTTCCTATGGATCAGTCAATCTTTCGTCGACGGGACCGTCACATGACGCCGCGGTAACAGGCGTTGGCGTTTGTCATGTCCCCGTCTGAAACCCCCGCGTAATACCCCCCACTGCACGCACCACCAATGAGGAGGATCCCTCGCATGTCAGTGATGCGTAGCCCGCGGCGAAGAGTCGCCGCAGCGAGTGCCACCGCCGTGGCCGCGCTCGCGCTCGGCGTCGTCCCCGCCCTTCCCGCCGCCGCCGTCGGCACGGCCCCCGCCGAGGGCCGTATCGTCAACGCGGGCGTCCCCGGAGCCATCGCGGACAGCTACATCGTCACCCTCAAGGGCTCGGCCGACGCCGACTCCGCACAGGGCCGGGCACTGGCCCGGAAGTACGGCGCCACGATCAAGCGCACGTACCAGAAGGCCCTGAACGGGTACTCGGTCCGGCTCTCCGAGGCGCAGGCCAAGAAGTTCGCGGCCGACCCCGCGGTCGCAGCGGTCTCCCAGAACCGCACCTTCCACGTCAACGGCACCCAGCCCAGTCCGCCGTCCTGGGGCCTGGACCGCATCGACCAGAAGACCCTGCCGCTGAACCAGAGCTACACCTACCCCGACTCGGCGGGCCAGGGCGTCACCGCGTACGTCATCGACACCGGTGTACGCATCACGCACAGCGACTTCGGCGGCCGGGCCTCCTACGGCTACGACGCCATCGACAACGACAACACCGCCCAGGACGGCCACGGCCACGGCACCCACGTCGCGGGCACCGTCGCGGGCAACTCCTACGGCGTCGCCAAGAAGGCGAAGATCGTCGGCGTCCGTGTGCTCGACAACTCCGGTTCCGGTACGACGGAACAGGTCGTCGCGGGCATCGACTGGGTGACCCAGAACGCCGTGAAGCCGGCCGTCGCCAACATGAGCCTCGGCGGCGGGGTCGACACCGTCCTCGACGCGGCCGTGCGCAACTCCATCGCGTCCGGCGTCACCTACGCCGTCGCCGCAGGCAACGACGGCTCGAACGCGTCGAACTACTCCCCGGCCCGTGTCGCCGAGGCGATAACCGTCGGCTCCACGACCAGCTCCGACGCCCGCTCCAGCTTCTCCAACTACGGCAGCGTGCTGGACATCTTCGCCCCCGGCTCGTCCATCACCTCGGCGTGGAACTCCAGCGACTCGGCGACGAACACCATCTCCGGCACGTCGATGGCCACCCCGCACGTCGCGGGTGCAGCCGCGCTCTACCTGGCCGCCAACCCCACGGCCAGCCCGGCCCAGGTCTCGGCCGCGCTGGCCGACGCGTCCAGCACCGGAGTGGTCGGCAACCCGGGCAGCGGCTCGCCGAACCGGCTGCTGAACGTGGGCGAAGGCACCACCCAGCCGCCGGGCGACAAGTTCGAGAACACCACGGACTACGCGATCAACGACTTCGCCACCGTCGAGTCCCCGGTGACCGTCACCGGAGTGAGCGGCAACGCGCCCGCGTCGCTCAGCGTGCCGGTGAACATCGTCCACACCTACATCGGCGACCTGCGCCTCGACCTGATCGCCCCCGACGGGACCGCCTACCTGCTGAAGAACTACGGCACGGGCGGCAGCAGCGACAACATCAACACCACGTACACCGTCAACGCCTCCTCGGAGACCGCGAACGGCACGTGGAAGCTGCGGGTCAGCGACAACGCCGCCTGGGACACAGGAAAGATCGACTCCTGGGCCCTGCAGTTCTGAACGTGAGACTCCGGACGTGAGACGAACCGGGCCGCGAGCGGCGGACCGGTGAGGGGCGGCCGCACCGCGGCCGCCCCTTCCCGCTCATCGCCGCGGGAACTCCGGGGCGGCGAAGGGCTGCGGCATCGTCCTCGTGGGCGCCGATGTGAAGGAGCGGGCCGCCTTCTGCGGAATGCCGAGGGCACCCTCGACGTGACGGAGCATGGCCTCGTCGATGGGGTGGGGCTTCTGGTGGCCCTGCTCGTCGAAGCGCTGGTACTTCATGAGGTTCCAGCCGATCGCCGTCTGCCGGCTGCCGTCCTCGGTGGACAGCGCCCAGGTCCCGGCGCCGAAGACCCCGCCGTCGTGGCCCCAGTACCACCGGCCGTCGGACAGCTTCAGCGTGTACAGCCCGAGGCCGTAGCGCATCGCGACCTCCTGGCCCGGCTCGGGTTCGTACGCCGGGACCGTGGTCTTCATGGCACGCAGCTCCGCGGGGCCGAGGAGCCTGCCCCTGAGCAGCTGCCGGTAGAAGGAGTTGAGGTCCTCCATGGTGGAGACCAGCGATCCCGCCGGGCCGGCCCAGGACATGTCGTAGACGCTGTAGTCACGGGCGGGCTCGATGGTGCCGTACATCGACTCGTACATCTTCGAGTGCGGCCCGGTGAGGTAGGGCGTGCGCGGGAAGTACGTGTGCCGCAGCCCGGCCTTGCGGATGACGTTGCGGGTGATGTACGCCTCGGGTTCCTGGCCCGTGACCTTGCGCAGCAGCTCCCCGGCGATGACGTAGTTGGTGTTCGAGTACCCGTAGGTGCCGCGCTGCACCGGGGCGGGTGCCGCCAGGCCGAGCCGTACGAGCTCCTCGGGGGTGAAATGGCGGAAGCGGCCCGCGTCGATGGCCTTCCCGGGGTCCTCCAGAATCCCGGGGAGCGCCGGGAGGACGTGGTCGGCGATGCCACTGGTGTGGTTGAGCAGCATCCGTACCGTGACGGCCTGTCCGCGTTCACCGGGGACCAGATCGGGCAGATAGCGGCCGATCGGCGCGTCGAGGTCGATACGGCCCTGCCGGACCTGTTGGAGGACCGCGACGGCGGTGAAGCTCTTGGTGATGCTGCCGACCCGGTGCTCGAAGCCGGGCCGTACGGGGCGCTTCGTCTCCACGTCGGCGTACCCGGCGGCGCCCCGCCAGTGTGCCGAGCCGTTGCGGACGGCCGAATAGGTGCCGTGCATACCGGCCTTGTGGATGGAGTCGAGCGATGCGCGCAGCGCCTCCCGGTCGAGACGGTGGCCGGCGGAGTACATGGCCGTGCCGGCGGCCGAGGTCACCGTCGGTCCGGGCGCGACGGGCGCCGCGTGTGCGGCCGGCGTGCCGACGGCGAGCGCGAACAGGACGGCGCTCGACACCACGGCGACAGGGAGCCTCCGGCGGCGCGCGGGGCGCGATGGGCGCGGGGGACGCTGGGTGAGGTGCATGATCGCTCCTGCGAGGTCGGGACCGGCACGGTGTGTGCCGGTATCCATCCTCACGAGGTGCCGAGGGCTCAATTCTCCTTCTGGAGAAGGAACTTGTTCATGGGTTGGCCATGACATTTGTCAGTCGTGCGCGCTCGGGTCGTACGCGCTCTTGTCGTACTCGCTCGTCTCGTACGTGCTCGTCTCGTACGCGTACGTGTCGTCCGCGCTCGTGTCGGCCTCGACGGTTCGGTCGGCTCCGACGGGCCGTCAGAGGGGGCCGAGGTCTGAGGATGTGACAGTTCTACCCCCGGTAAGCCGCTGCTTAACGCCAAGTCATCACATCGGGTGATTCTTTGGCCTTGGCTTGCGGTCAACAACCCACAGTTGCCACGCTGTTGCTGTCTGTCAACCTGATGGGAGTGCCCTGTGACATTCGGTGAGCAGCCGGCCTATCTGCGCGTCGCGAGTGATCTCCGGCGGAAGATCGTGAATGGCTCACTGCCACCGCACACGCGCCTGCCGTCGCAGGCCCGCATCCGCGAGCAGTACGGCGTGTCCGACACCGTCGCCCTGGAGGCCCGCAAGGTTCTCATGGCGGAGGGACTGGTCGAGGGCCGCTCCGGCTCGGGGACGTACGTCCGGGAGAGGCCGGAGCCGCGGCGGGTGTTCCGCTCGGGGTACCGCCCGGCCGCCGGCGCGAGCCCCTTCCGGCAGGAGCAGGCCGAGGAGGGCGCGCGGGGCACCTGGGAGTCCAGCAGCGAGCAGCAGGAGGCCAACCCCGCGGTGGCCGACCGGCTCGGCATCCAGCCCGGCGACCGGGTGATGCGGACGCAGTATGTGTTCCGGGAAGCAGGCGAGGCGATGATGCTCTCCACCTCGTGGGAGCCGTTGTCCCTGACGGGGCGCACGCCCGTCATGCTTCCCGAGGAGGGGCCGCTCGGCGGCTGCGGCGTCGTCGAGCGGATGGCCGCGATCGACGTCGTGGTGGACAACGTGGTGGAGGAGGTCGGTGCACGGCCGGGGCTGGCGGAGGAACTCCTGACCCTCGGCGGCGTCCCGGGACATGTCGTACTGGTGATCTCGCGGACGTATTACGCCTCCGGCCGTGCCGTCGAGGCCGCGGACGTCGTCGTGCCCGCCGACCGCTACCGGATCGCGTACCACCTGCCGGTGCGCTGAGCGGCCAGCGGCGGCCTCGGCCCGCCGCTGCCCTGGCCGCGTCGGCCACGCGGACGGTGGGGCGCTGCGGAGGTGGCCCCGGGACGGCGGGCAGCGACGGTGCGGAGTGGTGTGGCTCGTCGGTAGCGGGTCACCGGTTCGCGCCGCCGGGCAGGGGTGCGGCGTGCGGGGCGTACGTGCCATGTCGCCGGGTGCCGGGCACGGGTGTCGGGGCGGGCCGAAGGTGGGGGATGCCGGGGTGTGGGGCCTGCCCTGCGGTCCGGGCAGCCGGACGACCGGGCGGGCACGTGGCTCAGTGCCGGGCCGACCTCGGGGCCGCCGACGCCGCGCCCCGTCGCGGTCCGCGACCCCGCCCCCGCTCGCGCCATACCCGACCGGAGGCCCGCCCGGGTGGCTGTCGGGCCCCACGTCGGGTGAATCCGGCCGATCTGAGCCGGACCGCACGGCCGCCGCAGCGCGGCATCCCCGCCTGTGAGGGCGTGTTACGCACCCGAGCACGGCGTTTCTCAGCCTTTCCGCGGTCTCATGGGGGCGCGTCCGGTCGATTACGCTCTCGTACGCATGGCCGAATGCGTACCTCTTCGTGAAAACGCATAACCGGTGAGTAAGGGTCAGGCGTACGCTCGGGCATATGCGTATTGGGGTTTCCCCGAGATCCTTACGGGGTGTGTGCACGCGGGCGGACGGAGGGGCGCGATGACCACGGAGAGCGGCGCTGTGCTTCCCTGGCAGGTGATACGCCAGGACGACAACGGCAACCGCTATCGCGTCGGCCGGTACGCGACGGAAGAGGAAGCCCGGAAGATCGCGGACAGCCTCGACTCCCGGGGTCACGGGCAGCTCTACTGGGTCGAGCCCATCGGTCACGGGTCGTCGGAGGCCCGGCGCGGCTGAGCGCCGGAGCGCCCCCTAGGCTCCGCCCATGACGGTACGAGTTGTCGTGGGCGGGGCTCTCTTCCATGAGGGCAGGCTCCTTGCCGCGCGCCGGAGTGCGCCTCCCGAGCTGGCCGGACGCTGGGAGCTGCCCGGCGGCAAGCTGGAGCCGGGCGAGACGCACGAGCAGGCGCTGGTGCGCGAGCTGCGCGAGGAGCTGGGCGTCGAGGTGGAGCCCCTGGAGCGGATCCCGGGGGAGTGGCCCCTGAAGCCCGGCTATGTGCTGCACGTGTGGACCGCGCGACTGGTCGTCGGGGAGCCGATGCCGCTGGAGGACCACGACGAGTTGCGCTGGCTGTCCCCGGAGGAGACCGGGGACGTCGACTGGCTGGAGCAGGATCGCCCCGCCGTCGCCGAAGCGGCACGGCGAATGGGCCGGAGCGCGGGAAGTCCGCCGGAGGGCGCTCCCTGAGCCGTGCGGGTCGGCCGTGCGTGAGCGCAGGGAGAGATCGACCGCCGGGGTGGACGTGCGCGGGAGCGAGCGCCCGGCGCGTGACCGACGTGGGTGCGCCGTTCGTGCACCAGGCAGGAAACAGAGGTACTACGCCCTGAATAACGGGTATGTCCATTTTGTGTGTGCGCGTGGGGCGCGGTTCTGCTGGTGATCTGGGAAGTGGTCGGCGTGATCGACACCGAAGGTGACTGCGCCGAATGGACGTTCCCCGCTGCACCCGACGCCGTCCGCACCGCACGTGACGCCGTCCGAAAGACCCTCCGTGCCTGGTCCGTCGACCCGGTCGTCGGCGATGTGGCCGTACTGCTGGTCAGCGAGCTGGTCACCAACTCCCTGAGGTACGCGACCGGCCCCATCGGGGTCCGGCTCGCGCTGCCGACGGCGAACGGCGTCCGGCGTCCCATTCCGTCCTCGCTGCTGGTGGAAGTCTCCGATCCCCTCCCGGATCCACCGCTGCAACGCCCCGCCGGTCCCGACGACGAAGGCGGCCGCGGCCTCCGGCTGGTCGCCGACGCCGCGCTCCGCTGGGGTACAAGGAAAGGCGGCGACGGCAAGACCGTGTGGTTCGAGCTCGCTCTGCCGGGTTAGAAGTGGGATGGGACGAACGATCACATAACGCGGCCGAAAAGGACCGAGACCGCTCTGTGATCGTGAACGCCGTGCCGGTGGCACCCGTAGTGCTGAATACTGCGGGGCAAGGCCGGTCCGGTGCGGTGAGCTGGAGGGGACGGTCGCGTGAGCGAGATACCAGCGAAGGCGGTTACGCGCGAGGAGCCAGTCGGTGGCGTGCTCTGGCAGAGCAATCCGCCCGGCTCGATCTATGACTACATCAAGGTCGCCTCGTTCTCGATCGGCTCCGACGGGCTGGTCGAGCAATGGAGCAGGCGTGCCGAGGAGATGTTCGGCCTGGCCGCGGCCGACGTGGTCGGCCGGGATCCGGTCGAGGCGTTCATGCCCACGGACTTCCGCCCGGGCGGCCGGCGCAAAGTGGCCGAGATCCTCGACGGCAAGGAGTGGACGGGCCTCGTGCCCTTCCGGATACCTGGCGCCGAACGGGCCTACGGCGCAGCCGAACTGTACGTCATGCCGACCGAGACGGAGCACGGCGACCGAGGTGCCCTGTGCATCGTCGTCGATGTCCGCGCGCTGCGGCGCATAGAGACGGATCTGGCCGCTTCGCAGGCGATTTTCGGTCAATCTCCCTTTGGATTTCTGCTGTTCGGCAACGACCTCACCGTCCAGCGCGCCAACGAGAGATTCGCGGCCATGTTCGGCGGCAAGGCCGAAGACCATCGTGGGCGCACCGTCCATGACTATCTGTCACGGCCCGAGGCCGACCGGATGACCGCCGCCCTCCGGCGCGTTCTGGAAACCGGCGAGTCCCTGACCGACCTTCAGGTCGTCGGCACCCTCCCCGGAGGGTCCGAGCGCAGACACTGGTCGATCAACCTCTACCGGGTGCACAGCGGATCCGGCCGCCCCGTCGGGGTCGCGGGCCTCGGCACCGACATCACCAGACGTCACAACGCCGCCCGCGAAGCCGCCGACGCCCGCCGCAACCTCGCCCTGCTCAACGACGCGGGCGCGCGCATCGGCAACTCCCTCGATCTGGAGACCACCGCCCGGGAACTCCTCGACGTCACCGTCCCCGGATTCTGCGACATCGCTTCTGTCGACCTCTACCAGGCACTGCTCTCCGGCGACGAGGCCGCACCGGGCCGCGGCGGCTCCGCCCGCAGCGAGTTCGGCGTCGGCAGCGGAGAACTGCGCCGCGTCGCCTTCGCCACCGCCGTGTCCGACGCGCCCCCGCCCGCCCTCGGCGGCCGCCGTCCGGCCGCGAGCGGTCCCGGAGTCGTCGACGTCGGAGCCGTGCACCGCTACCCGTTCGGATCACCCTGCGCGGCCGCGCTCCGCACCCGCCGTGTCCGGGAACTGCCCGGCGAGGACGGCACGTTGGTCCGCTCCACGCTCGCCGTCCCGATGGTCGCCCGCGACACCGTCGTCGGACTCGTGCAGTTCTCCCGCACCAAGGGCAGCGAGCCGTTCGGCGAACGCGACCGTGCCCTCGCCGTCGAACTGGCCTCCCGGGCCGCCGTCTGCATCGACAACGCCCGCCTCTACCGGCGCGAGCACGAACGCGCCCTCATCCTGCAGCGCAGCCTACTGCCCCCCGGTGACCCCGAGGCCGCCGGACTCGACATCGCCTGCCGCTACCTGCCCGGCAACACCGCCACCGAAGTGGGCGGCGACTGGTTCGACGTCATCGAACTCCCCGGCCACCGCACGGCCCTCGTGGTCGGCGACGTCATGGGCCGCGGCCTGCGCGCCGCGGTCGCCATGGGCGAACTGCGCACCGCCGTCCGGACCTTGGCCCTCCTTGACCTCGAACCCGCCGAAGTGCTCTCCGCGCTCGACGAGATCGCCCGCGGACTCGGCGTCCCCGGAGGCCCCGCCCAGCGATCCGGAGGAGTCCCCCGGGCGGGCAGGACGGCGGGCAACGGCAGGTCCCGGGAGGCCGACCTCTCCGAGGTCTACCTCGCGACCTGCGTCTACGCCGTGTACGACCCCGTCACTCGGCGCTGCACCTTCGCCAACGCGGGCCACCTCCCGCCCGCCCTCGTCGAACCCGGCGAGTCACCCCTGATGCTCGACGTGCCGCCCGGCATGCCCCTCGGCGTCGGCGGCGAGCCCTTCGAGGAGGTCGAGGTCGAACTGCCCGAAGGCTCCCTCCTCGCCCTCTACACCGACGGTCTGGTCGAATCCCGCGACCATCCCCTCGACGAGGGCCTGCGCGCCTTCCGGCAGGCGCTCGCCGACCCCGGCCCCGCCCTGGAGGACGTCTGCGACCACGTACTGAACACCCTCGACACCCGGCACGGCGAGGACGACATCGCCCTCCTCATGGCCCGGGTCCAGGGCCTGCCCGCCGAGGCCGTCGGCGACTGGCGGCTGCCCCGTGAACCCCGCTCCGTCGGCCGGGCCCGCGAGCTGGCCCGCTCCCAGCTCGTCGCCTGGGACCTCGAGGAACTGGTCGACACCACCGAACTGCTGGTCAGCGAGCTGGTCACCAACGCCCTGCGCTACGGAGAGGGCGAGATCAGGCTGCGCCTGCTGCGCGACCGCACCCTCGTCTGCGAGGTATGGGACGCCAATCTGGTGCAGCCACGGCGCCGCCGGGCCCGTGACACCGACGAGGGGGGCCGCGGCCTCCAGCTGGTCGGCCTGCTCAGCGCGGGCTGGGGATCCCGCCGCACCCCGCGCGGCAAGACGGTGTGGTTCGAGCTGCCGCTCCCCGACGGCGGCCCCACGGCCGAGCCCACGGTGGAGCAGCTGATGGCGATGTACGGGTAGCGGACGCCGGCTCAGGCCTTGAGGGCGGCGAGCCGGGCCTCCACCTCGGCGTCGTCCGACAGGTCGTCCAGGGCCTCGAACTGCGCGTCCAGGGAGGAGGCGGCCAGTTCCTGCCGGCCGAGGGCCCGTGCCTCCTCACGGCGTACCTTGTCCTCGAAGTGGCTGATCTCGCTCGTCGGTCCAGTACGTCGATGCTCCGCACCGCGTCCACCATGCGGTTCTGCGCCCGCGCCGACGCGGCGCGGGCCACCAGCTCGTCACGCTTGACCTGGAGCTGCGCCAGCTTGCCGGACATCTGGTCCAGGCCCGCCCTCAGCTGGTCCACGACCTCCCCCTGCGCGGCGATCACCGGTTCGGCGGCCGTCGTGCCCGCTTGCTCTCCGTGCCCCCGGTCCGTGGCGCCGCTTCCGCCCCGCGTCGCGCCGTGCCTGGGGCCCGCGTCGCGCCGAGCGCCGGCCCCGCGCTAGCCCCGGGCCCCGGGCTAGAACCGGCCGCCTCCGCTCCTGCGCCCCCGGGTGCCCCTGCCGCCGAAGCTGCCGGGTCCGCCGCGGAAGCCGCCTCCGGAGCCCGTGACCCCGCCGTAGCGGCCGCCGAACCCGCCCCGGCCGCCGCCGAGCATCCCGCCGAGGATGATCCCGCCCAGTACGGCCCCGCCGAGCCCGCTGCTCCGGCCGCGCGGCCCGCCGCCGTACGGGTTGCCGTACAGCCGTACGTCCTGTTCCGCGAGCTCCTGGGCCTGCCGGGCCAGCGCATCCGCCTGCTGGGCGTCCGCCAGGGCGGCCGACGCGTCCGTCCCGGCCAGTGCGTGCGCCTGTTCCAGGTGGCGGCGGGCCTCCGCCAGGCGGGTGCGGGCCGGGCTGTCCACCGCGCCGCGGTGCGTGGTGACGAAGTCCCCGGCCGCGCCGACCGCGCTCCCCGCCGTCAGCAGGGCCTGGTCCAGCAGCCCGCGGGCCCGACGGCCGTCGGCCTCCCGTTCCCTGGCCCCGGTGAGTGCGCCGTCCAGTGCCGCGTCGGCCTCCTCGACCCGGCGCAACGCGTCGATCGGGTCGTAGCGGCCTGCCTCCATCGCACGCCGCACCTCCGCGGCCACCGATGCGGTGCGGCCCATCCGCCCCCGCAGACCGGCCGTGGGAGCGCCTTCCGGCAGGCTTTCCAGCAGTCCGCGCGCCTCGGCGACGTCGGCGTCCGCCTCGCCGAGCGCCCCGGACAGCCGTCCGGCCGCCTCGCCGAGTTCCCGGGCGCGCCGCTCCACCGCGTCGATCAGGGTGCCGGCCTGGTCCACGGCCCCCTCGACGGCCCGTACGTACACGGCGGCCCGTGCGGTGTCGCCCTTGCCGAGGGCCTGCCGGGCCTGTTCGATGCCGTCCTTCGCGAAGAGCAGACGGTCCCTGGCCTGTTCGACGTCCCCGGCGACGGGCGCGGCGGCCGATTCCGCGTAGCGCTCCCGCATGTCCGTGAGCGTCCGCCCGGCGCCCGTGGCCCGCTCGGGGAGCGTGTGGAAGGCGGTTTCGGCGGTGGTGAGGGCAGCGGGGGCGTTCTGTTCGAGCGCGCGGAGGCGGTCGAAGGCGTCGGACTCGCCGTCCAGCCGCCGCTCGGCGTCGGTGCAGCGGGCGATGATCTCCTCGAGCATGCGCCGCCGGGTCGGTTCGTCCTCCGGGAACGCGTCGTCGAGCTGCTGGCGCAGCCGGAAGGCGGCGGTCAGTTCCTCCCTGGCGTGGCCGACGGCCTCGGCGAACGGCCGGGCGGCCTCCTCGCCGAACTGGGCGGTCGCGAAGCCGAGTTCCTCCTCGCTGGTGCGGACGGCGTCGTCACCGGTGACCAGGGCCTGCCCGGCCCGCTCGTCCAGCTCGTCGAGCGGGGTCTGCCACCCGGCGCCGCCCGGTGTGGTGCGGGACGCCGTGCGCCTCCTGCGCCGGCGGTAGGCGTAGAAACCGAGGACGGCCGCGCCGCCCAGTGCGATGAGCGGCAGCACCAGGTCCGTGGCGGACGTCGAGGGGGCACGTGCTCCACCGCCGGGATCGGCCTCGCCGGGGGTGACGGCGGGTGCGGGCACCGGGCGGCCGGCGAGGACCGCGTCGTAGCCCTGCGCGGCACCGATCGCGGCACCCGCCCATTCGTTCTGCCGGAGGGCCGGCTCGATCGCCGTCCGGGCCACCTCCACGAGCGCGGCGTCGTCCAGCGGGGAGTCCCGGTCGGCGGAGTACCCGTACCGGCGGTCGTGCGTGGCCACGGCCGGCAGCACGTCGTCGCGGCCCGGCCCGTTCCGCGCGGCGGTGGCGTCGGCCCATTCTTGGGCGGACCTGCCGGGGAAGTCCCGCACGTACCCGACGAACAGCTGGAGGCGCTGCCGGTCGTACAGCTCGTCGAGGGCGTCCGTCACGGCCTGCTCGCGCCCGTCGAGTGCGCCCACCCGGTCGGTGATCCGGCCCTGCCGGGACAGCTCGGCCGGGTCGTCCGCGCGGGAGACCCCCGCGGCGGGTGCGCTCAGCCAGCAGACCGCGAGGAGGACGGCGAGAAGGGCGCGCGCGAAGGGCGTCACAGTTCGGAGGTTATGGCGCTGTCTCCCCTGCCGCGACCGGGCGGCGGACCGGGACGGTCCGGCTGTCCGATCAGACGGTCAGGCTGCCCGATTAGGCTGTCCGGAAACCTGCATGGGGGGGACGCATGTTGCAGAAGGTACGTCAGTGGTGTGCGCGGCCGGCGCTGAAGTGGCCGCTACGGGTGGTCTCGGCCCTGGTTCTCGTGCTGGTCGTGCCGCCGCTGGCCGTGGCCGGGGCGCTCGCGGTGAACGACGTCGGAGACCCCGCCGACGGGACCCTCACCCGCGGCAAGGACGCGATCTGGCTCGGGCACGCATGGGTCGACGGCCGGAAGAAGGACGCCGACCTGGACGCCTTCGCCGCACGGATCCGGGGCACCGGCATCCGTGACCTGTACGTCCACGCAGGGCCCCTGGAGCACGACGGCAGCCTGCCCGCCTCCGCCTATCCGCGGGCCCGCTGGCTCGTCGACGGGGTGCACCGCCGGCTGCCCGGGGTCCGGGTGCAGGCCTGGCTCGGCGACAAGCTGGCCACGGAAGGCCCCGACGGGATGCGCCTCACCGACGCGTCGACCCGCCGCCGGGTCGTCACGTCCACCGGGCAGATCCTCGACGCGGGCTTCGACGGCGCCCACTTCGACCTCGAACCCCTCCACTCCGGGGACCGCGACTACCTCTCGCTCCTCGACGACCTGCGGGCCCTCACCAGGAGCCGCAAGGTCCCGCTGTCCGTCGCCGCGCACCAGATCGATCCGCTGCCCGCGCTGCACAGCGCCGGCGGCGCCCTGACCGGCAGCCCCAAGTGGTGGTCGCAGGCCTTCTTCGGGGAGGTGGCGCGCCGGGTCGACCAGATCGCCGTCATGTCGTACGACACCTGGACGCCGCTGGAGACCCTGTACGGCGGCTACGTCGCCCAGCAGACGGTGCTGGCGCTGGAGGTCACGCCCGAGAGCACCGATCTGCTGATGGGCCTGCCCTTCTTCCACGAGGACGACCTGGGCCACTGGGAGAACGCCGAGACGGTCACCGCGGCCGTGCGCGGTGCCCGTCTCGGCCTCTCCCGCGAGGACGCCGCGCGCCGCAACTTCGGGGTGGCCCTGTACGTCGACTTCGCCGCGGAGGAGGCCGACTGGACGGCGTACCGGGAGGGCTTCGTCCGCGGCGCCAAGTGAGCCCGCCGGTGTGCGTTCGCGTCCGGCTACGAGCGGTCGTGCCGGGAGCGTTGCGGGCGGTCGTCCCGCCGCCGGATGCGTGAACCGAGCCACACCAAGGGGTCGTACTTGCGGTCGACGGCCCGCTCCTTCAGCGGGATCAGCGCGTTGTCGGTGATGCGGATGTCCTCGGGGCACACCTCCGTACAGCACTTGGTGATGTTGCAGTAGCCGAGTCCGTGTGTCTCCTGGGCCGTGCGCTTGCGGTCCAGGCCCGTCGCGTCGGCCGCGTCCAGCGGATGCATGTCGAGTTCGGCGATGCGCATCAGGAAGCGCGGACCCGCGAAGGCCGGCTTGTTCTCCTCGTGGTCGCGGACCACGTGGCAGGTGTCCTGGCACAGGAAGCACTCGATGCACTTCCGGAACTCCTGCGAGCGGTCCACGTCCGTCTGCTGCATCCGGTAGTCGCCCGGGGCCAGGCCCGCGGGCGGGACGAACGACGGGATCTCCCGTGCCTTCGCGTAGTTGAAGGACACGTCGGTCACCAGGTCGCGCACCACCGGGAACGTCCGCAGCGGGGTGATGGTGACGACCTCGTCCTGCGCGAAGACGGACATCCGGGTCATGCACAGCAGCCGTGGACGGCCGTTGATCTCCGCACTGCACGAACCGCACTTGCCCGCCTTGCAGTTCCAGCGCACCGCCAGGTCCGGTGCCTGGGTCGCCTGCAGCCGGTGGACGATGTCGAGGACGACCTCGCCGTCGTGGACCTCCACGGTGAAGTCCCTGAGGCCCCCGCCTTCCGCATCGCCCCGCCAGATCCGGAACGCCGCGTCGTACGTGCTCATTCGTACAGCTCCTCTTCGGCGAGGTACTTGACCAGCTCCTCCTTCTGGAAGAGGGCGAGCAGGTCGGGACGGATGGGCTCGGTGGTCTCCCGTTCCAGCACGACGCGGTCGCCGTCGCCGGGGGCCGCGAGCCGGCACAGCAGATTGATCCGGCGCCAGGCGCGGTCCATCCCGGGCCAGTCCTCACGGGTGTGTCCGCCGCGGCTCTCGGTGCGCTCCAGCGCCGCCCGGGCCACGCACTCGCTGACGAGCAGCATGTTCCGCAGGTCCAGGGCGAGGTGCCAGCCGGGGTTGAACTGCCGGTGGCCCTCCACCCGGACGCGGGTGGCACGCTCGCGCAGGGCGGCGAGCCGGTGCAGGGCCTCCCGCATCTCGGTCTCCCGGCGGATGATGCCGACCAGGTCGTTCATGGTCTGCTGGAGTTCCTGGTGCAGGGTGTACGGGTTCTCCGGCGCGGCGACGGAGGCCGTGTCGGGGCCCGTTCCGAAGGGCCGCAGCGCCTCCGACGCGGCCGCGTCGACCAGATCCGGGCCGGGTGCCGCGCGGCGAGCACCCGCCTCCGCCGCGTACCGCGCCGCGTGCAGTCCCGCCCTGCGTCCGAAGACCAGCAGGTCGGACAGCGAGTTCCCGCCGAGCCGGTTGGAGCCGTGCATCCCGCCCGCGACCTCCCCGGCCGCGAACAGCCCGGGCACCCCGCGGGCCGCCGCGGTGTCGGACTCGACGCCGACACCGCCCATCACGTAGTGGCAGGTAGGGCCGACCTCCATGGCCTCGGCGGTGATGTCGACGTCCGCGAGCTCCTTGAACTGGTGGTACATGGACGGCAGCCGCCGCTTGATCACCTCGGCCGGCATACGGGTGGACACGTCGAGGAACACCCCGCCGTGCGGGGAGCCGCGCCCGGCCTTCACCTCGGCGTTGATGGCCCGGGCCACCTCGTCGCGGGGCAGCAGCTCCGGAGGACGCCGGTTGTTGTCCGGGTCGTCGTACCAGCGGTCGCCCTCCGCCTCCGTCTCCGCGTACTTCTCCTTGAAGACGTCGGGGATGTAGTCGAACATGAACCGCTTGCCGTCGCTGTTGCGCAGCACCCCTCCGTCGCCGCGCACCGACTCCGTGACGAGGATGCCCTTCACCGAGGGCGGCCAGACCATTCCGGTGGGGTGGAACTGCACGAACTCCATGTTCACGAGCGGCGCCCCGGCGAGCAGGGCGAGCGCCTGGCCGTCGCCGGTGTACTCCCAGGAGTTCGACGTGACCTTGAAGGACTTGCCGATGCCCCCGGTGGCGAGGACGACCGCCGGGGCCTCCAGGACGAAGAAGCGGCCGGACTCACGGTCGTAGCAGAAGGCGCCGCACACCGGGCCGTCGTCCTCCTTGAGCACCCGCGTGACCGTGCATTCCTGGAAGACCTTCAGCCGTGCCTCGTAGTCGCCGTGCTCGCGCTCGTCCTCCTGCTGGAGCGAGACGATCTTCTGCTGGAGGGTGCGGATCAGTTCCAGGCCGGTGCGGTCGCCGACGTGTGCCAGGCGCGGGTACTCGTGTCCGCCGAAGTTGCGCTGGGAGATCCTTCCGTCGGGGGTGCGGTCGAAGAGGGCGCCCCAGGTCTCCAGTTCCCAGACCCGCTCGGGGGCCTCCCGGGCGTGGAGTTCGGACATGCGCCACTGGTTGAGGAACTTCCCGCCGCGCATGGTGTCGCGGAAGTGCACCTGCCAGTCGTCATTGCTGTTGACGTTGCCCATGGCGGCGGCGATGCCGCCCTCCGCCATCACGGTGTGGGCCTTGCCGAACAGGGACTTGCAGATCACCGCGGTCCTGGCGCCCTGCTCGCGGGCCTCGATGGCTGCCCGCAGGCCGGCGCCACCGGCGCCGACCACGACCACGTCCCACTGCTGCCGGTCGACTCGAGTCATGGTGAAGGGGCACTTCCTCTAGAACAGACGGGGGTCGTCGAAGGCGCCGGTGGCAAGCAGGTACACATAGAAGTCGGCGAAGGCCACACTGAACAGCGACGTCCATGCCAGCAGCATGTGACGCTCGTTCAGTCTTCCGACCAGGCCCCACAGCCGGTAGCGCACCGGGTGCTTCGAGAAGTGCCGCAGCCGGCCGCCGATGATGTGCCGGCAGGAGTGGCAGGACAGGGTGTACGCCCAGATCAGCACGATGTTGACGAGGAACACGAAGGTGCCGAGCCCCATGTGTCCCCATGCGTAGTGCTCGTCGCGGAAGGCGAGCACGGTGTCGTAGGTGAGGATGCCGGCGACGGGGAGCGCGGTGTAGAAGAAGTACCGGTGGGCGTTCTGGAGGATCAGCGGGAAGCGGGTCTCGCCGGTGTACCTACGGTGCGGTTCGGCGACCGCGCAGGCGGGCGGAGACGCCCAGAAGCCCCGGTAGTAGGCCTTGCGGTAGTAGTAGCAGGTCAGCCGGAAGCCCAGCGGGAAGAGAAGGATCAGCAGGGCGGGCGAAAGGGTCCACCAGCTGCCGAAGATCTCCCAGTTGGGGCCGTCCTTCATGGGGACGCAGTTCTCCGCGAGACAGGGCGAGTAGAACGGCGAGACATAGGGCGCCGCGTAGTAGTCGCTGTTCGCGAAGGCCCGCCAGGTCGAGTAGACGACGAAGGCGAGCAGCCCCGCCGCCGTCGCGGCGGGGGCGAGCCACCAGCGGTCGGTGCGCAGATGGCGGGGGGTGATGGCGGCGCGTGAGGCGTCGTGGACGCCTGCCGCCGGGGGACGTGGTTCGGTGCCGGATTCGGTGCCGGTTGCCAACGGATCTCCACGAGGTCGTGGGCGATGAGGGGGCCTGCGGGCCTGCCGGCGGCCTCGTCAGGACGGCCTCACCTCCGGACCTGTGGTGTGCACGGGATCTGCATGTGCACGGGGCCTGAGGGGACGGCTGGCGGAACGGGACGGCGGTTGGCCCGGAGGGCGGGGACGCGCAGGGCCGGGACGGACCGGCCCTGCGTCCGGGACGGCGGGCACCGGTGCCCGCCGCCGTGGAACGTGCCGACAGCTCCGCCGTTACGGGGCGCGCCGGTCGCGGGCGCCGAGTCCCTCGTCGTCCGTGTCCGTCCAGAGCGCGCTGTCGTAGGGCGCCTCGGGGATGGCGACCAGGTCGGGCTGCTTGCCGGCCGCACCCATGGACGGGACGGCCTCCCGCAGCAGCGCGAGGCTCTCGCGCAGGTGGTCGGCGTCCGTCCGCACACGCCGTATCTCCAGTCCGCCGCCTCCGACCTGCTGCTCCAGTCGTCCGACCGAGCGGACCAGGTCGTCGAGGCTGCGCTGGACCGTTGCCAAATCATCCTGCAGGGACATGGAGCCCTCACTTCCGCGGTCGCGGGCGGCAAGATGCGATGTGCGCCTGCGAGTGTCGCGCCTCACATTCCCTTTGTGAAGTCATGTGCCCGGATTACCGGCTCGGGCGGCGCTCGCGCGCCCCCTCATTTTACGCGCGGGGCTCTTCCGGAGGCCTTCCGCACAGCCGTGCCGTTGGGCCGGACGGGTGGCTTTCGCGGTACTTTCCGCCGTGTCGTCGCTACTCTTCGCGCGCGGGTGTGTTCAGTGGGTGAGCGATCCGTGTGATCATCTCGAAATGTCATAAAACAGGTCTAAGGGGTACGAGCCATGTCCCATGCAGATGTCCCGCGCGGGAGGGCATCCAGGACGCTCCGCGCCGCCGCGCTCCTCGCCTCCGGCATCCTCGCGCTTCCGCTCCTCGCCTCGTGCGCCGAGCGCAAGGAGGTCCCCGTGGTGACCGCGCCCCAGGACATCGCCGCCGCCGACCGCAGCCGGATCGCCGACGGAGGCACCCTGCGCTGGGCGATCGACGCCATGCCGCAGACCCTCAACGTCTTCCAGGCCGACGCCGACGCCGCCACCAGCCGGCTGGCCGGCGCCCTGCTGCCGTCCCTCTTCGTCATGGACGGCCTCGGCCGGCCCCAGCGCAACCCCGACTACCTGGAGTCCGCGCGGATCGCCGCCCACGAGCCCAAGCAGGTCGTGGTGTACAAGCTCAACCAGAAGGCGGTGTGGAGCGACGGCCGCGAGATCGGCGCCCCCGACTTCGTCGCCCAGTGGCGGGCCCTGAACGGCACGGACTCGGCGTACTGGACGGCCCGCAACGCCGGGTACGAACGCATCGAGAAGATCGAGCGCGGCGGCGACGACCTGGAGGTCAAGGTCACCTTCGCCAAGCCCTACGCGGACTGGCAGGCGCTGTTCACACCCCTCTATCCGAAGGAGGCGACCGGCACGCCCGCCGCGTTCAACGACACCGTGCGGACCACGCTGAAGGTCACCGCGGGGCCGTTCCGGCTCAAGGAGATCGACCGCGACGAGTCCACCGTCACCCTGGTCCGCAACCCGCGCTGGTGGGGCCACCAGGCCCGGCTCGACACCATCGTCTTCCGGGCCGTACCGCGCGACGAACGGGTGGAGGCCCTCGCCGCCGACGCCGTCGACCTCGCGGAGATCGGCCCCGCCGACGCGGACCGCATCACCAGGGCCGCGAAGAACAAGGGCGCGGCCGGCCCGGGAGCCGCCGGTGCCTACGAGGAGGAGGGGTACCCCGAGGGTTATCCGGAGGAGTACACCGACGAATTCGCCGAGGAGTACGCGGAGGAGTACGCGGAGAACTTCGCGATCGAGCAGAACAACCTCCGCGGTTTCCAGGTGCGCAAGTCACTGGAGCCCGCCTACACCCAGCTCGCGCTGAACGGGAGCTCCGGTCCGCTCGCCGACGAACGGGTGCGCCGTGCAGTGGCCCGTGCGCTCGACCGCAAGGCGCTCGCCGAAGCGGTGCTGAAGCCCCTGGGGCTGCCGGCCGGTCCGGTCGGCAGCCATGTCGCCCTCGCCGGGCAGGCCGCGTACGCCGACAACAGCGCGGCGCTCGGCCGGCCGGACACCGAACAGGCCCTGGCCCTGCTCGCCGAGGCGGGCTGGACCACACGAGGTGCCCAGCAGGAGCAGGCCGGGGTCAAGGCCGGCAGCACCCCGCACTCCAGCGGGTCGGCGCAGGCATCGGGTTCGCCCGCCGCGGGCGCCGCGACGACGAGCACGACGGCATCCGGCCGGCCGGCGCCGGGCCAGGCGTCGGCCCAGGCGTCGGCCCAGGGCAAGCCGGGGCAGGCGTCCGGCCAGGCAGTGCCGGGCCAGGCCGCGTCGGGCGCCGGAGCGCCCGGCCGGGGCGTGCCGGGCCAGGAGGCGTCCGGCCAGGGGACGCCGAGCCGGGCGGTGCCGAGTGCCGGCGCCTCGGGGCAGGCCCAGCCGGGCCGGGCCGTGTCCGGCCAGGCGGTGCCGGGATCCGGGAATGGGGCCCCCGGGCAGCCCGTGCCCGGCCACTCCGCGTCCGGAAAGGCGGCGCCGGCCGCCTCGGCACCGGCACCCCCCGCGGTGGCCCCGTCGCCGTCCGGACGGTCCACGGTGTCCGTCCTCCCCGTTCCGGCGCCGACGGCCGACAACAAGGCGCCCGGTGAGCGCGACCGCGGCGACGACGGCGGGCACGTAGTCGGCCTGGGCACGGGATCCACCGGCGGGCGCGCCACCCACGTCCTCGCCCCCGCCACCGCCGCCGCGGTGCAGAGCGCCGCCGTGCTGCACCAGGCGGCCGCTCTGGAGGGCACCAGGGCCGACGCACTCCGCCCCGAGAGCGGGCTCGCAGGCGCCTACGCCCCGCAGGGCACCGCCGCGCCGGCCTCCCCCTCGCCGGTGGCGGCCGAGGCGGGCGGTGCGCTCGGCAAGGACGGCAAGCCGCTCACCCTGCGCTTCGTGCTCCCCGCCGGCCCCGGCTCGGAGTCCCTGCGCCTGGTCGGCGACAGGATCGCCGAGATGCTCGACGGCATCGGGATCGCCACGGAGATCATCAAGGTCGAGGACGAGAGCTTCTTCCGCGACCACATCGCCTCCGGCCAGTTCGACCTGGCCCTCTACTCCTGGCCGGCCTCCGCCTACCCGGCGACCGACGCCCGGCCGATCTTCGTCAAGCCCCGGCCCGCCGCCGACGGCTCGCTGCTCGTGGAGCAGAACTACTCGCGCGTCGGCACGGACCGGATCGACCAGCTCTTCGACCAGGCGATCGGCGAGCTGGACGAGAAGCAGGCGCGCGAGCTGATCAAGCAGGCCGACGCCAGGATCTGGGCCGCGGCCGGTTCCATCCCCCTCTACCAGCGGCCCCAGCTGGTCGCCGCCAAGCAGAACCTGGTCAATGCCGGGGCGTTCGGCTTCGGCGCCCCCCGCTACCAGGACATCGGCTTCGCCAAGCCCGGCGCGCGCGGAGCGCAGAACGCCACCGCCACCGCCACCGCGGGCGCCACCGCCTCGGCCGGTACGCGGTAGCGGCCACGCGGAACGCCGGGCCGGCGGCGGTGGGACCGGCACGGCAGCCGCGGGACCGGAAGGGCCGGGCGGGAATGTCCGGGCAGGAATGTCCGGGCGGGGCGGCTCCGGCTGGGAACGTCCGGGCGGCAACCTCAGAAACAACTCAATTTCCTTGCCTGCCGGCGCATCCGGCGGGCAAGGTCGTGCTGCCTTTGACCCGGGCAGATACCGATGCGTGCGACCAGCGCATCAACAGTGGATCAGATCACTCCCACGGGCCGGGGACGTCCTTCACACGGACGGCCCCGTACCATGGGAGGAGCCGTGGCGTGTCCGAGCCCGGCGGGGCGTACGAGGACCGAAGACGCCTGATCCCACGATCCGAGAGAAGCGCAAGCCAGCATGCCCACGCGCCACGACATCCGTAACGTCGCCATCGTCGCCCACGTCGACCACGGCAAGACGACCATCGTCGACGCCATGCTCAAGCAGGCGGGCGCCTTCGCCGCCCACCAGCTCGACTCCGTGGACGACCGAGTCATGGACTCGAACGACCTGGAGCGTGAGAAGGGCATCACGATCCTCGCCAAGAACACGGCGGTGAAGTACCACCCCAAGGACGGCGGGGCCCCGATCACCATCAACATCATCGACACCCCCGGCCACGCCGACTTCGGTGGCGAGGTCGAGCGCGGTCTGTCGATGGTCGACGGCGTCGTGCTGCTCGTGGACGCCTCCGAGGGCCCGCTGCCGCAGACCCGCTTCGTGCTGCGCAAGGCCCTCCAGCGCCGCATGCCGGTCATCCTCTGCATCAACAAGACGGACCGCCCGGACTCCCGGATCGACGAGGTCGTCAACGAGACGTACGACCTGTTCCTGGACCTGGACGCCGACGAGGACCAGATCGAGTTCCCGATCGTCTACGCCTGCGGCCGTGACGGCATCGCCTCGCTGACCAAGCCGGAGGACGGCACCGTCCCGGCCGACAGCGAGAACCTGGAGCCGTTCTTCTCCACCATCCTGGAGCACATCCCCGCGCCCGTGTACGACGACGGTGCCCCGCTCCAGGCCCATGTCACCAACCTCGACGCGGACAACTTCCTCGGCCGTATCGCGCTGCTGCGCGTCCAGCAGGGCGAGCTGAAGAAGGGCCAGACCGTCGCCTGGATGAAGCGCGACGGATCCGTCCAGAACGTCCGCATCTCCGAGCTGATGATGACCGAGGCGCTCACCCGCAAGCCGGCCGAGAAGGCGGGCCCGGGTGACATCTGCGCCGTCGCCGGCATCCCCGAGATCATGATCGGTGAGACGCTGGCCGACCCGGAGAACCCGGTCGCCCTCCCGCTGATCACGGTGGACGAGCCCGCGATCTCCATGACCATCGGCACCAACACCTCGCCGCTGGTCGGCCGGGGCGGCACCGGCAAGGGTGCCGACAACAAGGCCGCGGTCAAGGACCGCAAGGTGACCGCGCGTCAGGTCAAGGACCGGCTGGACCGCGAGCTGATCGGCAACGTCTCGCTGCGTGTCCTGGAGACCGAGCGTCCCGACGCCTGGGAGGTCCAGGGCCGTGGTGAGCTGGCGCTGGCCATCCTCGTGGAGACCATGCGCCGGGAGGGCTTCGAGCTGACGATCGGCAAGCCCCAGGTGGTCACCAAGGAGGTCGACGGCAAGGTCCACGAGCCGGTCGAGCGGATGACCGTCGACGTGCCCGAGGAGCACATGGGCGCCGTCACGCAGCTCATGGGCGTCCGCAAGGGCCGGATGGACAACATGTCCAACCACGGGTCCGGCTGGGTGCGTATGGAGTTCGTCGTCCCGTCCCGTGGCCTCATCGGCTTCCGTACGGAGTTCCTGACGCAGACCCGCGGCACCGGTATCGCCCACTCCATCCACGAGGGCCACGAGCCGTGGTTCGGCAACCTGCAGACCCGTAACAACGGCTCGCTGGTCGCGGACCGGTCCGGCGCGGTCACGGCCTTCGCCATGACCAACCTCCAGGAGCGCGGCGTCCTCTTCGTGGAGCCCGGCACCGAGGTGTACGAGGGCATGATCGTCGGTGAGAACTCCCGCTCCGACGACATGGACGTCAACATCACCAAGGAGAAGAAGCTCACCAACATGCGGTCGTCCACGGCCGACGTGTCCGAGTCGATCGTCCCGCCGCGGAAGCTCTCCCTGGAGCAGTCCCTGGAGTTCTGCCGTGACGACGAGTGCGTCGAGGTGACCCCGGAGGCGGTTCGTATCCGCAAGGTCAACCTGGACGCCCGCGAGCGCGCCCGCGCCGCGTCCCGCGCCAAGCACGGCTGAGCCGGCTGGGCGGAGCTCTGAACGGCCGGTCCCCCGCAGGACACTGCGGGGGACCGGCCGTTCCGGCTTCCTTCTTGACCCGCCGTGCCCGTGCAGGGAGTTGCAGTCCCGCGTACCCGGGTGATCGTCTGTGAGACAGTGGAGAGTCGACGGCGTGCTACGCGCGTCACACGGGCCGCCTGCCCGCGAGTGGGATTGCGTGACGTCCGTCAAGCCCATTTACCGCCCCGAGCGTCCGGGTTCCGGACGTTGATCACCGGAACCTGTATTAACAGTCCGTTTCGCGCGTGTCTGTCTGCGGTCTCTTTGTCCGGATTTCGGGCTTCTGGGCTCGGGTGATGTTGTCAAACCGAGACTCTTTAGGTGTGGTTTACGGCTCGAACGTACTCAATAGTTGGCTTCATTGAGCTCGGGTCAATGGGTCAAGCGCTGTGGGGAGCGCCGACTCACGAGCACACACTCGGGGTACATCGAGGCTTCGCCGTCAGGGGTGTCGGCGATGTTTTCTGTGCCCTTCTCGTAGTGACAACTCTTGAGGAGGAACCCATGCGCGGTGCCAAGAGCGCCAAGTGGGTCGTGGGCGCGATAGTCGTCGCCCTGGCCGCGACCGCCTGTGGTGGCGGCAATGACGGTGGCAAGGACACCGAGGGCAAGGGTGTTGCCGGCGGAACGTTCCGCATGGGCAGCACCGAGCCGGACACCATCGACCCCGGCCTGGCGCACGAGTCCACCGGCATCGCCGTGGCCAAGGCCCTGTTCGTCGGTCTGTTCAAGAACACCCCGGACGGCAAGGCCGTTCCGGCGCTGGCCGAGTCGGCCACCCCGAACGACCAGTGCACCGAGTGGACCTTCAAGGTCAAGACCGGCACCAAGTTCACCAACGGTGAGGCCGTGGACGCCGAGGCGTTCGCCCGCGGATGGACCCGTTCGTCGCACAAGGCCGCCGCCTCCGACGTGTCCTACCACTTCGCCGGCATCAAGGGCTACGACGAGCTCCAGGCAGGCAAAACCACCACCTTCGCCGGTGTGACCACCCCGGACGCCAGCACCATCAAGGTCGCCCTGAGCGCCCCGGACTGCGAGTTCAACCTCAAGACCGCGCACGGCGTGTACGCCCCGGTCCCGAAGGTCGCCAAGGTCGGTGCCGAGGACAAGGCGTTCGGCGAGGCCCCCATCGGCAACGGCCCGTTCAAGATGTCGGGCAAGTGGGAGCACAACAAGCAGATCGTGCTCGTCCGCAACGACGACTACACGCTGCAGAAGGCCAAGCTCGACAAGGTCGAGATCAAGCTGCTCAACGACAACAACGCGCAGCAGCTCGAGTACGAGGGCTTCCAGGCCGGGCAGTTCGACTACGCCCACATCCCGACCCCGCAGCTGAAGGTCGCGGAGACCACCTTCAAGCCGCAGGGCAAGTGGTTCACCAAGGACACCAGCGGCATGAACTACATCCTGCCGGTCGGTGACAGCGCCCCGCTGAACAGCAAGGAGGCCCGCCAGGCGATCTCCTACGCGATCGACCGCCAGGCGATCGCCAAGGGTGTCTTCCAGGGCTTCCAGGTCCCGTCCACCAGCATCGTGCCGCCGTCCTTCCCGAGCGCCTACCAGAAGGACATCTGCGGTAGCTGCATCAAGCAGGACAAGGCGAAGGCCAAGGAGCTCGCGGCCAAGGCCGGCCTGAAGCCGGGCACCGAGATCTCCCTGGGCTTCAACACCGGTGCGGGTCACGAGGAGTGGATCCAGGCCACCGCGAAGCAGATCGAGGACGTCCTGGGCGTCAAGGTCAAGCTGGCCGGCAAGGACTTCCCGGGCGTGCTGGAGGACCAGCAGGCTCCGAAGGCCAGCGGTCTGTTCCGCTTCGCCTGGGGCGCGGACTACCCGACCCCGGACAACTTCCTCTTCCCGCTGCTGCACTCGAAGTCGATGTCGAAGGACGAGAACGGGAAGGTGATGGGTGACAACCGCGCCCGTTACAACAACCCGGCCTTCGACAAGCTGATCGACCAGGCCCGTGCCACCAAGGACGAGGCGGCCCGCACCAAGCTCTACCAGCAGGCCGAGAAGATCGCCCTGGACGACCAGGCGCTGATCCCGATGTTCAACCGTACCCAGTTCCGTCTCATGGCGACCGACAAGTTCAACGGCCTGGACGACATCGACTTCGGTGAGGACCCGATCTTCGAGGAGATCTCCCTCAAGAAGTAAGAGCGTCCGGCGGATGAACCGTCAGATGTGAGCCGCGGCCCCCGGAGTCTCCGGGGGCCGCAGCCCCACGCCAGGGCCGTTCACTTACGGCACCCCTCACACTCCGCGGGTTCTCCCCGCACGCCGTATAGCCCGGCCCGTTCATGGGCCGGGAGGCCGCTGCACCCAGAAGCGGCCAGGTAGAGAGGCAGAACATGGGAAGGTACGTCGCCCGTCGCCTCGGGCAGATGGTCATCGTCCTGATCGGCGCGACCATGGTCCTGTTCGCTTGTCTGTTCGTGCTCCCCGGTGACCCCGTGGGATCCATCGCAGGCAGCGACAAGGCTCGTGATCCCGCAGTGGTCAAGGAGCTCCGTGAACGCTACGGACTCGACAAGTCACTGCCCGAGCAGTACGTGAACTACGTGAAGAAGGTCGCGGTCGGCGACCTGGGCGAGGACTACCAGCAGCGTCGCCCGGTCTCCGAGATCCTCGCGCCGAAGCTGGAGAACACCGCCAAGCTGGCCGTGATGGCCATCGTCCTCGTGACGGTGTTCGGCATGGCCGTCGGCGTGGTCGCCGCATTGTTCAGATACAGCATCTGGGACATGTCGACGACCTTCATCACCACACTGGCCGTCGGCTTCCCGACGTTCGTCATCGGCCTCCTGCTGAAGAAGCTCTTCGTCCTCGAACTGGGCTGGTTCCCGTTCCTCGCGGGCGACGACTTCGACGGCATGATCCTCCCGGCCGCCACCCTCGCCCTCGTGGACATCGCCTTCGTGGCCCGCCTCACCCGCGGCACGATGCTGGAGGTGCTGCGCGCCGACTACATCAAGACCGCGGTGGCCAAGGGACTTCCGCGCCGGCAGGTGCTGTTCAAGCACGTGCTGCGCAATTCGGTGATCCCGGTCGTCACCTACCTCGGCATCTCCTTCGGTGCGCTGCTCGGCGGCGCCCTGATCACCGAGGCGGTCTTCAACTGGGACGGTGTCGGTCTGGCGCTGGTCCAGGCGGTGCAGCAGCAGAACAACCCGATCGTGGTCGGCGTGGTGACGTACAGCGTCGCCATCTTCGTCCTGCTGAGCATGCTCGTGGACCTGCTCTACGCGGCCCTCGACCCGCGTATCCGCCTCAACTGACCCGCCCGAAGGAGGACCCCTCTCATGTCTGAGCTCGTCAAGAGCCCGACGGCGGCGGACGAGGCCACCGAGGCCCAGCCGGCCGTCGCCGCGGAGCCCGCTCCCGCCAACATCACCCAGTGGGGCGAGATCCGCCACCGCTTCGTCCAGAACAAGCTGGCCGTCCTCGGTCTCGGCATCATCGTCGTGCTCTTCCTGACCGCGGCGTTCGGCGACATGATCGCCCCGTACGACCCGCTGGATCAGGACCTGGAGAACACCCTCGCCGGCCCCGGCGCGGAGCACTGGATGGGCACCGACGCCCTGGGCCGCGACGTCTTCAGCCGGCTCATCGCCGGCGCCCGGATCGCGGTGCTCGTCGGCCTCGCCTCGATCTTCTTCGCCGTGCTGATCGGCGTGATCCTCGGTGCCCTGGCCGGCACCTTCGGCGGCTTCGTCGACACCTTCATCATGCGTGTCGCCGACGTCTTCCTCGCCTTCCCGCTGCTGATCGGCGCCATCGTCATCATCCTGGTGACCGGCCGCGGCATCACTCCGGTCATCATCTCGCTCGCGATCTTCTCCTGGGCGACGGTCTCCCGACTGCTGCGCAGTTCGATCCTGTCGGTGCGCGAGATGGACTACGTGCACGCCGCCAGGGCCCTGGGCTCCAGCCGGCTGCGCATCATCCGGAAGCACATCCTGCCCAACTCGCTGACCGCGGTCCTGGTGTACGCCACCTTCAACGTGGGCACCGCGATCATCGGTGTGGCCGCCCTGTCCTTCCTGGGCGTCGGCGTCCCCGTCGACGTTCCGGAGTGGGGCAACATGCTCAACGACGGCCAGAAGTTCATCGGCGTCGAGGACCATCTGTGGATGTTCCCCAGCCTGTTCGTCGTGATCACCGTGCTCGGCTTCGCCTTCGTCGGCGACGGCCTGCGTGACGCGCTCGACCCGAAGCTCCGGTGACCCCCGATGCCCCAGGACAACATCAGCAAGCAGGACGAAGGTGACGGCGTGACGACGTCGGAGATTCTGAGCGGGACGGACACGGGCAGCGGGCCCGGCGTGCCGCTGCTGGAGGTCGACAACCTCCATGTCGAGTTCAAGACCCGTGACGGGGTCGCCAAGGCCGTCAACGGCGTGAGCTACAGCGTCAACGCCGGCGAGACCCTCGCCGTGCTCGGCGAGTCCGGCTCCGGCAAGTCCGTGACGGCGCAGGCCGTCATGGGCATCCTGGACAGCCCGCCCGGAAAGGTCACCCAGGGCGAGGTGCGCTTCCACGGCAAGGACATCCTCCAGATGCCGGAGGAGGAGCGCCGTAAGTTGCGGGGCGCCAAGATGGCGATGATCTTCCAGGACGCGCTGTCCTCGCTGAACCCGGTCTACTCGGTGGGCAACCAGCTCAGCGAGATGTTCCGGGTGCACCAGGGCATGTCCAAGAAGGACGCCAAGAAGAAGGCGATCGAGCTGATGGACCGGGTGAAGATCCCGGCCGCGGCCGCGCGCGTCGACGACTACCCGCACCAGTTCTCCGGCGGTATGCGCCAGCGCATCATGATCGCCATGGCGCTGGCCCTGGAGCCGGACCTGATCATCGCGGACGAGCCGACCACCGCGCTCGACGTGACGGTCCAGGCCCAGGTCATGGACCTGCTCGCGGACCTGCAGCGCGAGTACAACATGGGTCTCATCCTGATCACCCACGACCTCGGCGTGGTCGCCGACGTCGCGGACAAGATCGCCGTGATGTACGCGGGCCGGATCGTCGAGACCTCGCCGATCCACGAGCTGTACAAGCGCCCCGCGCACCCGTACACCCGTGGTCTGCTGGACTCGATCCCGCGCCTGGACCAGAAGGGCCAGGAGCTCTTCGCGATCAAGGGACTGCCGCCCAACCTGCTCCGCATCCCCACCGGTTGCGCGTTCAACCCGCGCTGCCCCAAGGCGGACGACATCTGCCGCACGGAGATCCCGACGCTGCACCCGGTGACCGAGCAGGACGGCACCGAGCTGGCCGGCCGCGGCAGCGCCTGCCACTTCTGGAAGGAGACGATCCATGGCTGAGCTGAAGAAGGACGACGAGGCCGTGGACGCCACTCCGAACGTCTCCGAGATCGAGACGGTCGACGCCGCCACCGTCGACGAGGCCGTCGCCGCCATCGAGGCGCCGGTCGAGCGCGGTGAGCCGATCCTCCAGGTGCGCAACCTGGTCAAGCACTTCCCGCTGACCCAGGGCATCTTCTTCAAGCGTCAGGTCGGCGCGGTCAAGGCCGTGGACGGGGTCTCCTTCGACCTCTACCAGGGCGAGACCCTCGGCATCGTCGGCGAGTCCGGCTGCGGCAAGTCGACCGTGGCCAAGCTGCTGATGATGCTGGAGACCGCGACCTCCGGCGAGATCTTCTACAAGGGCCAGGACATCACCAAGCTGTCCGGCAAGGCCCTGAAGGCCGTCCGCCGGAACATCCAGATGGTGTTCCAGGACCCGTACACCTCGCTGAACCCGCGGATGACGGTCGGCGACATCATCGGCGAGACCTTCGAGATCCACCCCGAGGTGGCCCCGAAGGGCGACCGGCGCCGCAAGGTGCAGGAGCTGCTGGACGTCGTCGGTCTCAACCCGGAGTACATCAACCGGTACCCGCACCAGTTCTCCGGCGGTCAGCGCCAGCGCATCGGCATCGCCCGCGGCCTCGCGCTCAACCCGGAGATCATCATCTGCGACGAGCCGGTGTCCGCGCTGGACGTGTCGGTCCAGGCACAGGTCATCAACCTGATGGAGAAGCTCCAGGACGAGTTCAACCTCTCCTACATCTTCATCGCGCACGACCTGTCGATCGTCCGGCACATCTCCGACCGCGTCGGCGTGATGTACCTCGGCAAGATGGCCGAGATCGGTACGGACGCGCAGATCTACGACCACCCGACACACCCCTACACCCAGGCGCTGCTGTCGGCCGTCCCGGTCCCCGACCCGGAGGCCCGCGAGGGCCGCGACCGGATCATCCTCACCGGTGATGTCCCGTCGCCGGCGAACCCGCCGTCCGGCTGCCGCTTCCGCACCCGGTGCTGGAAGGCTCAGGACAAGTGCTCCACCGAGGTGCCGCTGCTGGCGATCCCGGAGCGCTTCCAGGGCTCGGACTCCCCGGCCGCGCACGAGTCGGCGTGCCACTTCGCCGAGGAGAAGGACGTCGTCCACGCGTCGTGACCCGTAGTCCCTGCAGGCAGCCCCGCGCACTCCGGTGCGCGGGGCTGCCGCCGTTGGTGCGGGCTCAGTCGTCCAGGCGTTCGTCGTCGATGTCGACGGTGATGGTGCCCGGTGGGTAGTCGTCCTCCCGTGCGGTGAGGATGAGGTCGGTCATGGGGCGCGTGGCACTGGGCAAGGAGGCGTAGAGGGCGTGGCAGGTGTCCGGTCCGCCGAGCCCGTCGCGCACCATGGTCCCCACGGTGGCGGCCGCGACCGTGTCGAGGGCCTCGACGTCGAGGCCGGGCAAGGCGAGCACGTTCATGGCCGAACCGGCGTCCCTCACCTCCGCCTCCAGCAGGCAGAGGGCGGGCACGAGCAGATGCCGGAACGGGGAGGCCGCGGCGTTGTCCGCGACACGCGCCAGTCCGCGGTGCCCCTGGGCGAGCGCGAGTACCGCGCTGGTGTCCAGAATGATCACGCGGCGTTGCCTCGCAGCGCTTCCCGGGCCTTCTGCGCGGCGATTTCGTAGACGCGGTCCAATGCGTGCGGCGTCGCCTCGAACTCCGCGTCCGTGAGGTCGACGTGCATCCGCTCGCGCAGGATCCGCCGTGCCTCGTCGACACGTGCCCGGGTCTGGTCGGTGGTCAGCTGTTCCGCGGCCAGTGCGGCGACCAGCGCTCCTATCGTCGTTCCCCGCTCCTTGGCGAGCGCGGCGAGGTGGTCGCGGGTCGCCTGCGGGACTTTGATGGTGGAATCGGCCATACCGGAACGGTACACCGCGAGTACACCGTAGGTATACCGTGGGAGAAAACCCTTTGCGTCCCTCCCGTCCCCGCACGGACAGTGGCCGCATGTCTCTCACTCTCCGCCCCGTCGGCCTGGCAGACGTGCCCGCCGTGCACGCGCTGATGAACGCCGTCGACGTCCTCGAGATCGGCCGGGCCGACACCGTGCTCGCGGAGGTCGAGGCCGATCTGACGCACAGCGAGATGGACCTCGCCCGGGACACCTGGCTGGCGTTCGACGGCGAGGAGCCGGTGTGCTACGGCGTGGTGTGGAGGGACTCGGACGACGGCCACATCGCGGCCGACCACTACGTGCTGCCCGGGCACTCCGCCGCCGCGGTGCGGGTGCTGGAGCGGATGGAGGAGCGGGCCGCGGAGCAGGCTGCGGAGGACGGAGCCGACCGGGCCGTCCTGAGGCTGCACCTCAACGTGCGGCCCACGATCGACACCGCGCTGCTGACCGGCCGCGGCTGGCGGACCGTCCGCCGGTACCAGGTCATGACACGGCCGGTGTCGCAGGACACCGACCCGGTCCCCGGGCCGCTCCCCGGGCTGACGCTGCGGGACTGCCGCGAGGAGGCCGACCGGCGGCTCGCACACGCGCTGCTCGAGGAGACCTTCGCCGAGCACTTCGACCACCACGAGCGCGGCTACGAGAAGTGGCTGGAGGACGTGGGCGGGGCCCGGGTCGACTGGTCGCTCCTGTGGATCGCCGCACTGGCCGGCGAGGGCGACGTGGGGGTGCTGTTCACCCGCGACGACCGCGAGGCCATGGGCTGGATCCGGAACGTCGGGGTGCGCAAGGCGTACCGCGGGCGGGGGCTCGGCGGCCATCTGCTCCGGTTCGCGTTCGGCACGTACGCCGCGCGCGGCCGGGACACCATCGGACTGGGCGTGGACATCGAGAACGAGACGGGGGCGCTGGCGCTGTACGAGGCGCACGGCATGACGCCGCACTACGCCGTGGACACCTGGGAGATCGTCCTTCCGGCTGGCATAGCGGCCACTCGGGCGCGATAGGAGTGCGACAAGCTCCCTGATGGGGTGATATTGGGCCCAGACGAGAGCTGGGACCCGGGAGGCACTCCATGCGCGGAGCGACGCACGTCAGGTGGGCCGCGGTCGCGATGGCGGTCGCCCTCCCGGTGACGGCCTGCGGCGGCGGCGCCACCGGCGGCACGCCGGGAGTCGTCAGCTCGTCCTGGGGCGATCCGCAGAACCCGCTCGAACCGGCCAACACCAACGAGGTCCAGGGCGGCAAGGTCCTGGACATGATCTTCCGGGGCCTCATCCGGTACGACCCGAAGACCGGCGCGGCCGAGAACATGCTCGCCGAGAAGATCGAGACGAGCGACTCCGTCCAGTTCGCCGTCACCGTGAAGGACGGCTGGACCTTCTCCAATGGCGAGAAGGTCACCGCCCAGTCCTTCGTCGACGCCTGGAACTACGGCGCCCACCTGAAGAACAACCAGAAGAACGCCTACTTCTTCGGCTACATCGAGGGCTACGACCAGGTCCATCCCGAGTCGGGGCCGCCCAAGGCCGCGACGCTCTCCGGCCTGAAGACGACCGGCCCGCTGACCTTCACCGTCAGGCTCAACCAGAAGTTCTCCACCTTCCCCGACACCCTGGGCTACGCCGCCTTCGCCCCGCTCCCCAGGGCGTTCTTCGAGGACCACGAGGCGTGGCTGTCCAAGCCCGTCGGCAACGGCCCCTACACCGTGGACTCCTACGTCAAGGGCTCCCAGATGTCGCTGCGGAAGTGGGCCGACTACCCGGGCGACGACAAGGCCAGGAACGAAGGGGTGGACCTCAGGGTCTACACCGACAACAACACCGCCTACACGGACCTCACCGCCGGCAACCTCGACCTCGTCGACGACGTCCCCGCCGCACAGCTCAAGAACGTGCAGGCCGACCTGGGCGGCCGCTACATCAACACCCCCGCCGGCATCATCCAGACCCTGGTCTTCCCGTACTACGACCCCGCCTGGAACAAGCCCGGTCTGGAGAAGGTCCGCACCGGACTGTCGATGGCGATCAACCGCAAGCAGATCACCGAGACGATCTTCCAGAACACCCGCACCCCGGCCACCGACTGGACCTCCCCGGTACTCGGCGTCGACGGCGGATACAAGGCGGGCCTGTGCGGCGCGGCCTGCGAGTACGACCCCGCCCAGGCCAAGAAGCTGATCAGCGAGGGCGGCGGCATCCCCGGCGGCCGGCTGAGGATCAGCTTCAACGCCGACGCCGGCTCGCACCGCGAATGGGTCGAGGCGGTCTGCAACAGCATCAACAACGTCCTCGGCAGCGCCCGGTCCTGCGTGGGCAACCCGGTCGGCACCTTCGCCGACTTCCGCAACCAGATCGGACAGCACAAGATGCCCGGGCCGTTCCGGGCCGGCTGGCAGATGGACTACCCGCTGATCCAGAACTTCCTGCAGCCGCTGTACTACACCAACGCCTCCTCCAACGACGGCAAGTGGTCCAACGCCACCTTCGACGAGCTCGTCGACCGGGCGAACGCCGAGACCGACACGGCCAAGGCCGTGAAGACGTTCCAGCAGGCCGAGGAGGTCGTCCGCGACCAGATGGCCGCCATCCCGCTCTGGTACCAGAACGGCAGCGCCGGCTACTCGGACCGCATCAGCAACGTGTCGCTGAACCCGTTCAGCGTCCCCGTCTACAACGAGATCCAGGTGAAGTGACGCACCGGCGCCGGGAGGTCGACCCAGGAGACCGAGGAGGCCCGCGATGGGACGGTATGTGATCCGGCGTCTGCTGCAGATGATCCCGGTCTTCTTCGGCACCACACTGCTGATCTTCCTGATGGTGAACGTGATGGGCGACCCCGTCGCGGGCCTCTGCGGCGACCGGCAGTGCGACCCCGCGACCGCCGCCCAGCTCCGCAAGGAGTTCGGACTCGACAAGCCCGTGTGGCAGCAATACCTGACCTACATGGGCAGCGTCTTCACCGGTGACTTCGGCACCGCCTTCAACGGCCAGCCGGTCACCGAACTCATGGCCAGTGCCTTCCCGGTCACCATCCGGCTCACTCTCGTCGCGATCTTCTTCGAGATCGTCATCGGCATCACCCTCGGGGTGGTCACCGGCCTTCGCCGCGGCCGCCCCGTCGACACCGGAGTCCTGATGATGACCCTGGTGGTCATCTCCGTCCCCACCTTCGTCACCGGACTGCTGCTCCAACTGCTCCTCGGCGTGGAGTGGGGCTGGATCGACCCGGCAGTCTCCCCGGCCGCTCCGCTGAACGAACTGATCGTGCCCGGTCTTGTCCTCGCGTCCGTCTCCCTCGCCTACGTCACCCGCCTGACCAGGACGTCGATCGCCGAGAACCGCCGCGCCGACTACATCCGCACCGCCATCGCCAAGGGCCTCCCGCGTCGCCGGGTCACCACCCGGCACCTGATGCGCAACTCCTTGATCCCGGTGGTCACCTTCATCGGCACGGACATCGGAGCGCTGATGGGCGGTGCCATCGTCACCGAGCGGATCTTCAACATCCACGGCGTCGGCTACCAGCTCTACCAGGGCATCGTGCGGCAGAACAGCCAGACCGTCGTGGGCTTCGTGACCGTCCTCGTCCTGGTGTTCCTCCTGGCGAACCTGCTGGTCGACCTCCTGTACGCCGTACTCGACCCGAGGATCCGCTATGCCTGAGCAGTCGCAGGACGGGGCGATCGCCCCCACCGGGATGGGCGGCCCGATGGACCTCGCGACGAGCGAGGGGGAGACGCTGGAGCCGGATTCCTCGACCGGTCCCGGCGGTCCCGAGGGCACCGGTCCGGAGGGCACCGGGCCCGAGGCGCGGCCCCGCAGCCTGTGGTCGGACGCCTGGCACGACCTGCGGCGCAACCCCGTCTTCGTCGTCTCCGGCCTGGTGATCCTCTTCCTGGTGGTCATCTCGGTCTGGCCCTCGCTGATCGCGAGCGGCAATCCCCTCCAGTGCGACCTGGGCAAGGCCCAGGAGGGCTCCCAGCCCGGCCACCCCTTCGGCTTCGACGGCCAGGGCTGCGACGTCTACACCCGAGTCGTCTACGGCGCCCGCACCTCCGTCACCGTCGGCGTGTGCGCCACCCTCGGGGTCGCGCTGCTCGGCTCCGCACTGGGGGCGGTCGCCGGCTTCTACGACGGGTTCGCGGACAGCGTCCTGTCCCGGTTCACCGACATCTTCTTCGGCATCCCGGTGGTCCTGGGCGGCCTGGTCTTCCTGTCGGTGGTGACCAGCTCCACCGTCTGGCCGGTGATCGGCTTCATGGTGCTGCTGGGCTGGCCCCAGGTCGCCCGGATCGGCCGCGGTTCCGTGATCACCGCCAAGCAGAACGACTACGTCCAGGCGGCGCGGGCCCTCGGAGCGTCCAACACGCGCATCCTGCTGCGCCACATCACACCCAACGCCGTCGCGCCGGTCATCGTCGTCGCGACCATCGCGCTCGGCACGTACATCTCCCTGGAGGCGACGCTCTCGTACCTCGGTGTCGGCCTGAAACCGCCCACCGTCTCCTGGGGCATCGACATCTCCGCCGCCTCCCCGTACATCCGCAACGCCCCGCACATGATGCTGTGGCCGGCCGGCGCGCTGGCGGTCACGGTGCTCGCCTTCATCATGCTCGGCGACGCGGTGCGCGACGCCCTCGACCCCAAGCTGCGCTGAGGAGGCACCGCATGCTGCTCGAAGTGAAGGACCTGCACGTCGAGTTCCGCACCCGCGACGGTGTCGCCAAGGCCGTCAACGGCGTCTCGTACGCGGTCGGCGAGGGCGAGACGCTCGCCGTGCTGGGCGAGTCCGGGTCGGGAAAGTCCGTCACCGCCCAGGCCGTCATGGGCATCCTCGACATCCCTCCGGGACGGATCACCGGCGGCGAGGTCCGCTTCCGGGGCCGCGACCTGCTGCCCCTCAAGGAGGAGGAACGGCGCAGGGTCCGGGGTGCCGAGATGGCGATGATCTTCCAGGACGCCCTGTCCGCCCTCAACCCGGTGCTGACCGTGGGCGAACAGCTCGGCGAGATGTTCGTGGTGCACCGTGGCATGTCCCGGAAGGAGGCGAGGGCCCGGGCCGTCGACCTCATGGACCGGGTCCGCATCCCGGCCGCGAAGGAGCGCGTCGGCCAGTACCCGCACCAGTTCTCCGGCGGTATGCGGCAGCGCATCATGATCGCCATGGCGATGGCCCTCGAACCCGCGCTGATCATCGCCGACGAACCGACGACCGCACTCGACGTGACCGTCCAGGCCCAGGTCATGGAGCTCCTCGCGGAGCTGCAGCGCGAGTACCACATGGGGCTGATCCTGATCACCCACGACCTCGGGGTCGTCGCCGACGTGGCGGACCGGATCGCCGTCATGTACGCGGGCCGCATCGTCGAGACCGCCCCGGTCCACGACATCTACCGGGCCCCCGCCCACCCGTACACCAAGGGCCTGCTGGCCTCCATTCCGCGCCTGGACCGCAAGGGCCGGGAGCTGTACGCCATCAAGGGCCTCCCACCCAACCTGACGCGGATCCCGCCCGGATGCGCGTTCAACCCGCGCTGCCCGCTCGCCCGGGACCGCTGCCGGACCGAGGCGCCGCCGCTGTACGAGGTGTCCGGCGACCGCAGGAGCGCCTGCCACTTCTGGGAGGAGGCACTCCATGGGTGAGGCGATCCTCGAGGTGCGCGATCTGGTCAAGCACTATCCGCTGACCCGCGGCATCCTCTTCAAGAAGCAGATCGGCGCGGTGAAGGCCGTCGACGGCGTCGATCTCGACCTCGCGGCCGGTGAGACGCTCGGCATCGTGGGGGAGTCGGGCTGCGGCAAGTCCACCCTCGCCAGGATGCTGGTCCAGCTGGAACGGCCCACGGCCGGCCGGATCCGCTACAAGGGCGAGGACATCACCCGGCTGTCCGGCCGGGCCCTGAAGGCGGTACGCCGGAACATCCAGATGGTGTTCCAGGACCCGTACACCTCGCTGAACCCCCGGATGACGGTCGGGGACATCATCGGGGAGCCGTACGAGATCCACCCCGAGGTGGCGCCGAAGGGCGACCGGCGCCGCAGGGTGCAGGAGCTCCTCGACGTCGTCGGCCTCAACCCGGAGTACGTCAACCGCTATCCGCACCAGTTCTCCGGCGGCCAGCGCCAGCGCATCGGCATCGCCCGCGGGCTGGCGCTCCGGCCCGAGATCATCGTCGCTGACGAACCGGTGTCCGCGCTGGACGTCTCCGTCCAGGCACAGGTCGTCAATCTGATGGAGCGGCTGCAGGGCGAGTTCCATCTGTCCTATGTGTTCATCGCCCACGACCTGTCGATCGTGCGGCACATCTCGGACCGCGTCGGCGTGATGTATCTGGGCCGGATCGTGGAGCTCGGCAGGGACGACGAGATCTACGACCATCCGACGCACCCCTACACGCAGGCGCTGCTGTCGGCCGTTCCGGTCCCCGACCCGGAGGCACGGGAGCACCGGGCGAGGATCATCCTCACCGGTGACGTGCCGTCCCCGGCGAACCCGCCGTCCGGTTGCCGGTTCCGTACGCGCTGCTGGAAGGCGCAGCTCCGGTGCGAGCTCGAGGTGCCGCCGCTGGCCGTCCCGGCGCAGTTCCGGCCGGCCGAGGGTCCGGCCGGACACGATTCGGCGTGCCATTTCGCCGAGGAGGTGCACGCGGTGCCGGCGGAGCAGGGATCGCCGCCCTCGTCGCCGCCCCAGGCCGCTCCGCCGCCCCAGGTCGCTCCGCCGTCCGTGGAGGAGTAGCGGGGGAGCCGGGCGGGGCCCGGGGGTGGATCAGGGCTGGTTCAGGCCGTCCAGCGGACGATCGGTGCGGAACCAGGGCCGGTTCGGGGCCGGTCACGGTGTTTGATCAGGGCCGGATCGGGCCCGGTTCAGGGCCGGTCTGCCGTGAGAACGGGGCAAAAGCCCATCAACCTCGTTAACACGCAGGCAACTTGACTGTCTCAGTCCCGATATACGGACAGGCCACGCTGAGCCGTGTACGGCCGTGCGGGTGCCGTAGAGCCGGCCGGGACGGGCGACAGTCCATCCCGGCCGGTCACCCGGATCAGGCCAGTGCCCGCTTGAGGAAGTCCACCTGCAGCAACAGCAGGTTCTCGGCCACCTGCTCCTGAGGGGTCATATGGGTGACGCCCGAAAGCGGCAGCACTTCATGGGGGCGTCCGGCAGCCAGCAGGGCCGAGGAGAGCCGCAAGGTATGGGCTGCGACCACATTGTCGTCGGCCAGACCATGGATGATCATCAACGGTCGTCGCTGCTCCGCCACCTGGCACAACCCGCCTTCCCCGACGAGCGAGTTGGCGGCGTACACCTCCGGACGTTCCCGGGGGTCGCCGAGATAGCGCTCGGTGTAGTGGGTGTCGTACAGGCGCCAGTCGGTGACCGGGGCGCCGGCGACCGCGGCATGGAAGACATCGGGCCTGCGCAGCACCGCGAGCGCCGCGAGATAGCCGCCGAACGACCAGCCGCGGATCGCGACCCGCCCCAGATCCAGCGGCAGGCCCTGCTCGGCGAGGCCCTGCAGCGCCTCGATCTGGTCGTCGAGGGTGAGGGCGAAGTCGTCCCGGATCGCCTTCTCCCAGCCCGGGGAACGGCCCGGAGCGCCCCGGCCGTCGGCGACGACCACCGCGAAGCCCTGGTCGGCGAGCCACTGGGACGTGAGGTGCGCGTGGTGCGCGGCGAGCACCCGCTGCCCGTGCGGCCCGCCGTAGGGGTCCATCAGCACCGGGAGCGGGCCGTCACCGTCCCGATGGCCCGTCGGCAGCAGCACGGCGCAGGGGATCCGCCGCGCGCCCGCCTCCAGCAGCCGCACCCGGGCCGTCAGCACCGGCCGCTCCGCGTGACCGGCCACGACGACCAGCTGCTTGCCCTCCCGCAGCACCCGGACCACCGGGCCGCTCTCCGGCGTCGCCGAGGACATGACGGTCACATCGCCGCAGCGGACCGCGGAGTGCACGCCGACGCCCTCCGAGACGCGTTCCACGCCCAGCTCGTTGACCCGGTACACATGGATCTCGCCCACCTCGGGCGCCGCGGCGGCCTCACCGGCGGACGCGGACACGAGGACGTCGTTGTCCCCGATGTCGAGCACCGCGCGCACCTGCAGCTGCGGACCGGTGAGGGCCCGGTCCCCGACGGTGAGTACCCGCGCACCGCCCTCGTCGGCGATCCGTACCAGCCGCGACGCGGGGTCCCAGGCGGGTACCCCGTTGAACAGATCCAGCCACACCGGGTCCTCGTCCGCGTGCACGACGCGCGTCGCGCCGCTCTCCGGGTCCACCCCGAGGCACAGCTGGGTCCGCTGGTCCCTGGCCTGCACCAGCAGCAGCGGGGCCCCTGCGTCCGACCAGTGCACCCGCGCCAGGTACGGGTAGCGGACCCGGTCCCAGTGCACCTCCGTCCGGCTGCCGTCCAGCGCGCAGACGAACAGCCGCACCTCGGCGTTGGCCGACCCCGCCGCCGGATAGGCCACCTCGGCGGGCTCCCGGGAGGGGTGCGCAGGGTCGGCGATCCACCACCGCGCGACCTCGCGGTCGTCCGCCCGCGCCACCAGCAGCCGGTCCGACTCCGGCGACCACCAGAAGCCGCGCGTCCGGTCCATCTCCTCGGCGGCGACGAACTCCGCGAGCCCGTACGTGACATGGGCGTCCTCCGGCTCCGCGAGCGCCCGGTCGTCCTCGCCCTCCGCGCCCACGACGCGCAGCGCACCCTGGGCGACGTAGGCCACCAGACGCCCGTCCGGCGACGGGCGGGGGTCCAGCACCGGTCCCGGCACCGGCAGTTCGCGCGCGGTGCCGGCCCGGAGCTCCACGGCGAACAGCTGCCCGGACAGGGTGAAGGCGGCCAGCTCCACGGCCCGGTCCACGGCGTAGGCCACGATGCCCGCCGAGCCCTCGCGGCTGCGTTCGCGCCGTGCCCGCTCCGCCGCGGACAGCTGCTCGGCCGCACCCCCGAGGAGCGTCTCCGGATCGGCCACCGTGCGCTCGGCGGCGGTCTCCCGGAGGTCGAGGACATGGAGGCTGTTGGCGCGATCGGTGCCCGATGCCGACCGCAGGAAGACCACCCGCGTCCCGTCAGGCGAGACGGTGAACGAGCGGGGTGCGCCGAGGGTGAAGCGCTGAGTCCTGGCGTACTGCCTGGGAAACGAGGGTTCGGTGGACGTCATGGAACCGAACCTAGCGGCCGTGCGCCCCTCGTGCTGCCGTGCACCGATCAATGCGTTCGCACGGATAGTTATGATCCGTAGCACTGGGTGGGTATGAACCACCTGGTCCGTGCTGCCCTACAACTGCCCGTTCCCGACCGTAAAACTGGAGGTGACCGCCGTGGCACTCTCGATTTCGGCGGTGGTGCTGCTGGCGATCGTCGTCTTCCTGCTGGTCAAGAAAGCAGGACTGAAGGCGGGACACGCGGCGGTCTGCATGCTGCTGGGCTTCTACCTCGCCAGCTCGTCGATCGCGCCCACCATCAGTCAACTCACCACGAACGTGGCGGGGATGATCGGCGGCCTCAAGTTCTAGGGGTGTCCGGCGCATCCCCTGGGGGCGTCCGGTGGATGCCCGGTGGACCGGCGCGGGGCACCCCGGTGGATCGGTACTCCGTGATCCACCGGAACCCCCAGGCGGGACTCCTCGTAGGCTGTCCCGTATGACGGACCTTCCTCCCCCGGAGCTTCGCCCGGGTGGTGCCCCCGCCCGTCGTCTGCTCCTGGTGCACGCGCACCCCGACGACGAGTCGATCAACAACGGCGCCACCATGGCCAAGTACGCGGCCGAGGGTGCCCTCGTCACGCTGGTGACGTGCACCCTCGGGGAAGAGGGCGAGGTGATCCCGCCCGCCCTCGCGCACCTGGCCGCCGACCGCGACGACACCCTCGGAGCCCACCGGGCCGGGGAACTCGCCGCGGCCATGGCGGAGCTGGGCGTCACCGACCACCGCTCGCTCGGCGGGCCCGGCCGGTACCGCGACTCCGGCATGATGGGCGCCCCGCAGAACGCTCGCGAAGGGGCCTTCTGGGGCGCGGACGTCGACGAGGCGGCGGGACACCTCGTGGCGGTGATCCGTGCCGTGCGCCCCCAGGTCCTGGTCACGTACGACCCGGACGGCGGCTACGGCCACCCCGACCACATCCAGGCCCACCGGGTCGCCATGCGGGCCGCCGATCTCGCCGCCGACCCCGCCCACGGCCACGGCGCTCCCCACTCCGTCGCGAAGATCTACTGGAACCGCGTCCCGCGGTCAGTGGCGGAGGAGGGCTTCGCCCGGCTGCGGGCCTCCGGGGTCTCCTTCCCGGACATCGGCGACCTGTCGGACATTCCCGGCGTGGTCGAAGACGACGTGATCACCGCGGAGATCGACGGCACGCCCTACACGGCTGCCAAGACGGCCGCGATGCGCGCGCACGTCACGCAGATTTCGGTGGAAGGCCCGTTCTTCGCACTTTCCAACGACCTCGGACAGCCGATCCTCACAACCGAGTACTACGAACTCGTCCGCGGTACCCCGGGTGTCCGGGACGGTGGCCGGGAGCGCGATCTGTTCGCCGGGCTGGAGGTGTCGTGAACGCCACACCCGATCCCCGCCGGATCGTCGCCTACGCCGCGCTCCTGCTCCTCGGCCTGCTCGTCGGTGTGGCCGGGACGCTCGTCCAAGCAGCCTGGTTCCCGGGCGGGTTGGTGCTGGCGCTGGGTGGTGCCGGGTCCCTCTTCTACGGAGGGACGCAACTGACCGGGACCAGGATCGGAGCCGCCGTGCCGGCCGCCGGATGGCTGCTCGCCGTCATGCTGCTCACGACCACCCGCCCGGAAGGGGACTTCGCGTTCGGTGCCGGAATGGCGTCGTATGTCTACCTGCTGGGGGGCATGGCCGTCGGCGTGATCTGTGCCACGATGCCGCGGGTGCCGCAGCCCGGCGGGGAATCCGCTCCGCTCGGCAAGTGACGGAGTCGACTTATGTCGGTCCGTGACGGCCAGTATGGTGGTGCGCGCCGCCGAGCTGTCCGAGACGTCCGACGAAGCACCAGCACGCAGCAAGCACGGGCAGCGGAGCCAACCGGGAGAAACCTGCCTTGAGTCGTGAAAATGACAGTCCGTCCTCCGGCCCCCAGGGGCGCGGCGGAGCCGTGTACCCCTCGGGAACGCCGCCGTACGGCACCCGGGAGTACCCGTCGCTGCACCCGACGCAGGATGCTCCGGAGGAGTCCGGCGAGCCGACCGCGTCCGTGCCGGACGAGAAGAGGACCGAGACCACGCTGACCACGCGGATCCGGATCAACATCCCCGGGTCGCGCCCCATTCCGCCGGTCGTCATGCGCACGCCCATGGGCGACTCCGGCAAGCCGGAGAAGGGGACCGGCGAGGCCGCCCGCGCAGAGGAGTCCTCCGCCGAGCGGACCGGTGCCACGCCTCGCGTCGAGGCCCCGGCCGCCGCGCACCCGGCGCCCGGGGAGGAGGCTCCGCAGCCTCCCGCCGAGGAGAAGACCAGTTCCTGGTTCGCGCCGCGCAAGCCGCCGGCCGCCGGGAGCCCCGCACCGTCGGGTCCCGGAGCGGGTCCCGGCGCGGCCACCGGCTCCGCTCCCGGCGCGGCCCCGGGCGGCCCCGGCCGCCCGTCGGCTCCCCGCCCGGCCGTCGGCGCCGGTGGTCCCCCCGGCGGCTCCGGCGCGCCCGCAGGGCCGGGCATGCCCGGTGTCTCCGGTGGCGGCCCCCGGCTGGCCGGCGTCCCCGGCAGCGTGCGGCCCACCGGCGCTCCCGCCCCGCAGGGCGTCGGGCAGCCGGCACCCGGCCTCCCGGACCACGGCGACGGCGGACTCGGAGGCTTCCCGGCCCAGGGCGGCCGGCCCGCCCCCTCGCCGTACCGCGACGGGAACGTCCCGGGCGCCCACCCCGGGCCCGACGACCGTCCCGCACCCGGCCCGGTGACCCCGGCCGGCGCCACGACCGGTCCGGTCACCGGCACCGGTTCGCTGTGGCCCTCGGACGACACCGGCGCGCCCATCACCGGCATCCCGGGAGTCCCCGAGGCGCTGGCGATGTCCGACGACACGGCCGTACTCACCCCGCAGCCGCCCTCCGACGGCCGGTACACGCCCGGCGGGCCGGGCCACCCGGCAGACCGCGTCTCCGGGGACACGCTGACCAGCGGCATCCCCGTGGTGCCGCCGGAGCACCGCTCCCCGTTCCCGCCCGGGCCCGGCGCCTCCGGCACCGACGCCCCGCCGCGGGTGCCGGCCCCCGGCCCGGCGGCCGCCCCGGCCCCGGCACGCTCCGCGGCCCCGTCCGCGCCCGCGAAGAAGGGCCGCTCCAAGATGGTCCTCCTCGGCGCCGGCGTCTTCGGCCTGCTCGGCGTCGCCTACGGAGCCGGACTGCTCCTCAACCACTCCGAGGTGCCCAAGGGCACCACGGTGCTCGGCGTCGACATCGGCGGCGGCACCAAGGCGGAAGCGGTCAAGAAGCTCGACGCGGCGTTCGGCGAGCGCGCGACCGTGCCGCTCCAGCTCATGGTCGACGGCAAGAATGCCGAACTGAGCCCCGTGAACGCGGGCCTCTCCCTGGACGGCCAGGCCACCGTGCGCGGCGCCGCGGGCAGCGACTACAACCCGGTGTCGGTGATCTCCACCCTGTTCGGCGGCGAGCGGACCGCGCAGCCGGTGATCCCGGTCGACAACGAGAAGCTCCGTGTCGCCCTCGCCGAGCTCGCGAGCACGTCGGGCACGGCCACCGAGGGCACCATCCGGTTCGTCCCCGGCAAGGCCGTCGCCGTCCCCGGCAAGACCGGCAAGACGCTGGACGTGGGCCAGTCGATGATCTCGGTACGGGACGCCTACCGCGCCCAGGTCGAGACCGGCAAGCCGAACACCGTCGAGCTGCCCGTCACCACCCGTGAACCGGCGGTCGGCCAGGCCGAGCTGGACCGGGCGATGCGCGAGTTCGCCCAGCCGGCCATGTCCGGCCTGGTCACGATCAAGGCGGGCGGCAAGCAGATCCAGTTCGGTCCGGCCCGCTCGCTGCCGAAGATCCTTTCCATGAAGGCGGTCGACGGCAAGCTGGTCGAGGTCTACGACAAGCAGGCGATCACGGAACTGCTCGACGGCGTCTTCGACGGCATCGAGATCACCAAGGGCGACGGCAAGAAGCACCCCGTCTCCGCGGACGACGTGGCGAGCGCCCTCCAGACGGCGCTGCGCGGCAAGACCCCCGCGGAGCGCACCGAGGTGATCGAGCTCGATCCCAGCTGACGCACGTACGGCGGGCCCGGACACACCCTGTTCCGGGCCCGCCGTCGCGCGTGCGGCGGACGGCTCCACCGACCCGGAACCCGCGGTCGCGCGCTGACTGCGCGGAACCCGGGCCGCGCACTGACGACCCGGAACCCCGTCCGCGCTCCGGCCGTCTCAGGGGACGGTCCCGCGACCACCCGCCGACGGCGATCCAGGAACTCGCGGTCCCCGACCGAGTGGAACCGGTGCGGACCGCCTACGAGAAGGGCCGGCTCCCACCACCGTGTCGATACCGCCGCAGCCGCAGCAGCCCGGCCGGGGCCCCTACGGGTACCCCCATCCGTCCGCCCAGGGACCGGGCCCGTACGCCTCGCCGCCGCCGGGACCCTACGGGCCGGCGTACCCGTCCGCGGCCCCCGGACCGTACGGCCCGGCGTACCCGTCCCGGCCCGCGGCCCCCGGACCGTACGGGCCGACCGTTCCGTCCCAGCCCGCGGCCACGGGGCCGTACGGCCAGACGTACCCGACGGCCGCCGCCCCCGCCACGCAGCCCGCGATGGCGCAGCAGGTCCTCACCTGCCATATCTGCGGCGCCCAGCCGGCGGCCTACGGCGTGGTCCGCGGACACCAGGGCCTGCTGGTGCTGATGCGCTTCCTGAAGCGCCAGGGAAACTTCTGCCGCACCTGCGGTACGGCGATCTACCGCGAGATGCAGTCGAAAACCCTGTGGCAGGGCTGGTGGGGACCCCTGTCGTGCGTCATCACCCCGTTCGTGGTCCTCGCCAACCTCGGGGTCCGCGCCCGCTTCCGGGACCTCCCCGAGCCCGTGGGCGCCCACCACCGGCCCCTCGACCCCGGCAAGCGCGTCCTCGCCCGCCCACCGGCCCTGGTGGCCCTGTCGGCGGTGATGCTGCTGGTCGTGCCCTTCGTGACCCTGCTGGTCATCGGTGTGCTCGTGAGCGGCGCGGAGAAGGTCTCCGTCGGCGACTGCGTGCGTGTCACGGGATCGAGCCCGTCCGACGGAACGGAGAAGGTGGACTGCGGCGACAGCGACGCGGCCTACTCGGTCGTCGACAAACCCGACTGCCCCACCGTCCCCTACATGATCGGCGCGCCCGACACCGAGGACGGCCTGACGTACTGCCTCAAGCCGGTCCCGCGCTACAAGGGCTGACACCCCGAGGGCCGGCCCTCCCGGGCGCACCCCGCCGACCGTCCTCGTGCACCGGCCCGGTGCACGTGTGCCGCGTCCGTCGGGGCCTCGTCCGCCGGCCGGCGTATGTCTGCCTCGTCCGCCGGTCCCCCGTCCGTCAGTTGAGCATCGCCCGTGCCGCCCGCGCCCGTTCGCGGACGGTCGCCGCCGTGGCGGGTTCGACCGCGGCCACCACGTCCGCGTACTCCTCCAGTTCCTCCGCTCCCGCGAGGAAATCGCCGCGGTGGACGAGCAACTGGGCGTGTTCGTAGCGGAGGCGGGCCGGGTGGCGGGGGAGCAGCAGCGAGAGCTCCACGGCCCACAGGGCGACGTCGGTGTGCTCGGGGCGGGCGGCGGCCCAGGCGCGGATGTTGTTGAGGATGCGCTGGACGATGTCGAGGGAATCGGCGGGGACCAGCATCGACGGTTCGAGGGAACGGCCCGTGGCGCCCGCGACGAGGAGCTCGGCGTCGGGGCCCGTCAGGACCCGGCCGCCGTCGAAGGGGTCCGCCAGGACCTGTTCCTCGGGGGCGCCGAATCCCACCACGAAGTGGCCCGGGAGCGCCACGCCGTGGACCGGGGCGCCGGCCCGGCGGGCGACCTCGATCCAGACCACCGAGAGCAGGATCGGCAGGCCGCGCCGGCGCCGCAGCACCTGGGGCAGCAGCGAGGACTCCAGCCGCTGGTAGTCCGTGGGGGAGCCGCGGAACGCGAACCGGGTGCCGAGCAGGTCGGCGAGCGCGAGCGCCCAGGCGACGGGGGTGCTCAGACCGTAAGGCAGCAGCCCGGCCAGCCGGTCCAGTTCGATCTGCGCCTCGTCGAGGTCGCGCTCCTCGAACGACGGATCCGCCTCCGCGGCCACCAGGAGGCACAGCGTCGCGAGGTCCGGCCGCTCCGAGCGGGCCTCCTCGGCGAAACGCCGCCGCCACGGCGAACTGCCCCTGTCCATACAGCCCTCGTACCCGCTCACGGTGATCGGAAGTGGTGGTAGGCGTGATGGGCCGCGAAGCCCATGCCGTCGTAGAGGGCGAGGGCCGCGCCGTTCCCCGCCTCCACCTGGAGCCAGGCGGCCGAGGCGCCCTCGTCCAGAGCCCGCCGGGCGAGCGCGGCCATCACGGCGGTGGCGAGGCCGCGGCGGCGGTGCGCGGGATCGACCTCCACGGCCATGAACCCGGCCCAGCGGCCGTCCACCACGCATCGGCCGATCGCAGCCGGCGCGCCTTCTTCGAGGACGGTCGCGAACCACACCGAGGGGCCGCCGCCCAGCACGGCCGCCACCTCGGGGCCGACCGTGCCGGTACGCCCGTACCGCAGCATCCACGGCTCGTCGCACGAGCGGGACAGCACCACCCGGTCCGTCACGGAGCTGGCGACGGCGTCCGCGATCGGTGCCAGCGCGGCGATCCGCACCTGCGCGCTCACCTCGCGCACCCAGCCGCGCCGCTCCAGCTCGGCGCACAGGGCCTCCTGGGTGCCCTCGGCGCCGGTCGCCGTCTGCACGTACGCGGGAAGGCCCCGTTCGGCGTACCAGGCGCGGATCCGTGACAGGGCCTCGTCCAGTGGCACACCCGGGTCGCCGAGGGGCAGCACCGAATTGGCCCGCCGGGTGAAGCCGCCCGCGGCCCGCAGCTCCCAGTCGCCGAGCCGCTCGCTCTCGACCGGCGGCCAGGCACGGGCGGTGGCCCGCGCCAGCTCCTCGAAGGTCGCGGCGGGACCCCGGCGACGCGCCGGGGCGGGGGGCACCACCTTGCCCGCGACCAGGGACGATTCCGCGATCCGGACGTGCTCGCCGTCCTTTCGTGTGATGTCGAGCACTCCCGCGTCCCATGATGTGAGAACCCCGACGGTGTCCGTGAACTTCGGGGCTGCGGCTTCCGCGCTGGTCAGGCTGCGTACGGAAACACGTTTTCCCACGTCAGCCGGGGTCACACGGACTTCGTACCGTCCGCCGGCAGTGAATTCCACAGTTGTGTCCGCCCCTCCTGTTCGGATCATGCCCCGGAACGGAGATACTAGATCTCGGGCATCGACGACGCCGCGCTCCCGCGCGCCAGGCGGCGGAGCCTACGGAGGCCCGCCAGCGCCCTATCGAGGAGGAACGACAGCGTGACCTACGTCATCGCGCAGCCTTGTGTCGACGTCAAGGACAAGGCGTGCATCGAGGAGTGCCCGGTCGACTGCATCTACGAGGGCCAGCGGTCCTTGTACATCCACCCGGACGAATGCGTCGACTGTGGAGCCTGTGAGCCGGTCTGCCCGGTGGAGGCGATCTTCTACGAGGACGACACCCCGGAGGAGTGGAAGGACTACTACAAGGCCAACGTCGAGTTCTTCGACGAGCTCGGCTCTCCCGGTGGTGCCTCCAAGCTCGGCCTGATCGAGCGCGACCACCCGTTCATCGCCGCGCTGCCGCCCCAGGGCGAGTAAGCAGCGGTCCGCATATGCCGCATCGGTCCCGTACGGTCTGCCGCCGTACGGGACCGAGCCGTTTGCGGTGCGTGCGCCGGGCACCGGCAGACGCCGGCCCCGGTGCGTACAGGCAGCGGCGGATCGGTACGTACGAGAAAGTGAGCAGCTCGTGAGCGCAGTCTCCTCGCGTCTCCCCGTCTTCCCCTGGGACAAGCTGGAGCCCTACAAGGCGACGGCGGCCGGCCACCCCGACGGCATCGTCGACCTGTCCGTCGGCACGCCCGTCGACCCGGTGCCCGCGCTGATCCGGGAAGCCCTCGTGGCGGCCGCCGACTCTCCCGGTTATCCCACGGTCTGGGGCACGCCCGAGCTGCGGGACGCGATCGTCGGCTGGCTGGAGCGGCGGCTCGGCGCACGCGGGCTGGACCACCGCAATGTGCTGCCCGTGGTCGGCTCCAAGGAACTGGTGGCCTGGCTGCCGACCCAGCTCGGCCTGGGCCCCGGCGACCAGGTGGCGTATCCGCGGCTCGCCTACCCGACGTACGAGGTCGGTGCCCGTCTCGCGGGCGCCGAGCCGGTCGTCTACGACGACCCGGTCGCCGATCTCGACCCGGACCGGGTGGCCCTGCTGTGGCTGAACTCGCCGTCCAACCCGACCGGCCGGGTCCTGGCCAAGGACGAGCTGGTCCGGATCGTGGAGTGGGCGGACGAGAACGGTGTGCTCGTGGTCAGCGACGAGTGCTACCTGGAGCTGGGCTGGGAGGCCGAACCGGTCTCGGTCCTGCACCCGGAAGTCTCCCGCGGCACGTACAAGGGCCTGATCTCGGTCCACTCGCTGTCCAAGCGGTCCAACCTCGCCGGCTACCGCGGCGCGTTCCTCGCGGGCGACTCGGCGGTGCTCTCCGAACTGCTCCAGATCCGCAAGCACGGCGGCATGATGACGCCCGCCCCGGTGCAGGCCGCGATGGTCGCCGCCCTCGGCGACGACGAGCACGTGGCCGAGCAGCGCGCCCGGTACGCGGCCCGGCGCGCCGCCCTGCGCGACGCGCTGGTGGCGCACGGCTTCCGGATCGAGCACAGCGAGGCCAGCCTGTACCTGTGGGCGACCCGCGACGAGCCCTGCTGGGAGACCGTCGCGCACCTGGCGGACCTCGGCATCCTGGTCGCGCCGGGCGACTTCTACGGGGCGGCCGGTGAGCGGTTCGTGCGGGTCGCGTTCACCGCGACCGACGAGCGGGTCGCCGCCGCGGTGAAGCGTCTCGCGCCGTAGCGCACGGGAAACGACGGAAGGGGCCCGGGGAGTGTGACCCACGCTGTTGGTACCAACCGCGTCGGCGTGACTCCCCGGGCCCCCTTCGTCAGGGCTGCCGTCCTTCCGGCGTGCCGTCCGTCGTACGCGCCTGCCGCCCCGGCGTACGGGCCGGCAGCCCCCGTGTACGGCTCAGTGGCTCAGCGGCAGGGCCACGCCGGAGGTGGGCAGGGTGTTGCCGGTCGCACCCTTGGCCGCTTCGCCCAGCAGACCGCCACCGGTGGCCGCGGCCTTGCCTGCGGTCTCCTGCGCGAGGGGGGCCGTCTTCTTCACGGTCTCCCGCACCGTCTTGTCGTTCGTCTTGGCGGTGGCGGCGGCCTTCTCCGAGACACCGTCCACCGCGTCGGTGGCGGGGGCCGTGTCGAACGAGGTCAGTCCGGCCACGTTCGGGGCCTGCGCCAGATCCGCGGCGCCGGCGGATCCGGCCGCACCGACCACGGGCGCTGCACCAGCCGCGATGAGAAGCGCGGCGCGGGCGATACGGCGGGTCAGGGGGAGGGACATCGTGCTCCTTAGATGGTCTGACTGTCCGGCGATCGGACGCAGTGACAACCGCTCGGAGGGTGCGGGAGGTTGCGGAGCACGAAGGTAAAGAGTGGGTAATGCGTCACCTGATCGGCCCTGTCCGAACCGGGATGAACGGGGCTTCTCCGGTGGCGGCCCGGAGGGGCGTGGCCCTTTGTCCCCAAGGGGATTGACGATTCGGCAGCACGCGGGGCACGAGCCGCCGCGTCCGCCTCGCCGACACGCCGGTGATGACGCTCGCGGGTGACGGACCGCACGTCTGCGCACCCCTTCCGGGTGGGCCTCGGGGAGGATGCCGACCGCGGGGGTACGCGGCGCCGGGGCGGGGATCGGGAGAGGGCGCGGCTGCGCCGGGTCCGCGTGGGTGGGCTCGGGGCGGCGGGTTCGGTACAGGCGGGGTGGCCGGGAGCGGGGGGCTGCCGGGGCGGGGTCCGAGGGCAGGGCTCCTCGGGAAGCGGTCGCTTCGGGAGGCGGCCTCTGCTCGCAGGCCATCGTGGCGGACCGAGGAGTGGTCTCTCCTTGCCGCCGGCCGTGGCGGACGGGGAAGTGGTCTCTCGTCGCGGCGGTCGCGACGGTCGTGGCGGACCGGGTGGCGCTCTCTCCTCGCGGCAGCCTTGGTGACCGGCAGGTGTGGTTGCGGGGAGACGGTCCCCGCGGGACCGGGCCTACTGCGCGACGACGATCCGGACCGTCCCGGCCCCGGACGCCGGGCTGCCGGAAGGCGAGGACTGCGACGAAGGGGTCTTCGAGGCGTCCCCGCCGCCCGCCAGCCGATGCCAGCCGCCCCCCGTGGCCTCCGCCGTCCACACCCGGCCCGCGTGCTCCACACGCTCGATCCGCAGCACCGACGCCTGCGCCACCGCCCAGTGCGCCAGCTCCCAGCCGCGCTGTCCCGGCTCTGCCGCGCCGACCGCGCCCGCTGCCGGGACCGGCACGGACAGCTCACGCGCGGCGGTCCTGCCCGCGCCGGGCGAGCCCAGCGGGCCCGCCGAGCCGGGCTGCGCCGACTCCGCCGGCAGCACGTCCCGGCCGAAGGCGCGCACCAGGCTCTCCCGTACCTCGGCCACGTCCCCGGCGCCCTGACCCGGCGCCGTCACGCAGCTCAGTGCCGCCGGCGCCCGCCCGGTCAGCGCCGCCGCCAGAAGCGTCGCGTCCGGCTCGTGCTTGGCGTAGGCCTGGGGGAAACCACTGCGCTGGACCCGCTGCGCCGCGACCGTCAGCGGCAGCCGCGAATAGCCCGGCACCTTGTCCAGGTGCTTGTAGAACTCGCCCGCCGAGTACACCGGGTCCATGATCTGCTCGGGCGTGCCCCAGCCCTGCGACGGGCGCTGCTGGAACAGGCCCAGCGAGTCCCGGTCGCCGTGCCGGATGTTGCGCAGCGCGGACTCCTGGAGCGCCGTCGCGAGCGCGATGGTGACCGCCCGCTCCGGCATGCCCCGCGTCGTGCCGACCGCGGAGATGGTCGCCGCGTTCTCCGCCTGCTCCAGGGAGAACTCGTAGGGCTCCCCGTCCCCCTCGGCGGGTTGCACCATGCACCGGGGCGCACCCGGTCTGCTGGTCACGTACTGGACGGCCGCGTACGCGGCGAGCGCCAGCAGCACGACGAACGCGGCCGCGAAACGGAAGAGGCGGCCACGGCGGGGAGACAGGTCGGGCTCGGACACGAGGCCCACCGTACTGGAGTCCGGAAAACGGACCGTACGGATCCCCTGACGCCCGGTTCGCTAGGGTCTGGTGCATGGCAGACACCTCTCTCGACCTCACCCAGGACGCCGCGGCACTGACTGCGCAGCTGGTGGACCTCCCCTCGGTGAGCGGAGGTGAGAAGCCCCTGGCCGACGCCATCGAGGAGGCGCTGCGCGCACTCCCGCACCTCACCGTCGACCGGCACGGCAACAACGTCGTGGCCCGCACGGGCCTCGGACGTGCCGAACGGATCATCCTCGCGGGGCACATCGATACAGTGCCGATCGCGGACAACGTCCCCTCCCGCCTCGACGAGCACGGCGTGCTGTGGGGCTGCGGCACCTGTGACATGAAGTCCGGGGTGGCCGTGCAGCTGAGGATCGCCGCGACCGTCCCCGAACCCAACCGCGACCTCACCTTCGTCTTCTACGACAACGAAGAGGTCTCCGCCCACCTCAACGGTCTCGGACATGTGGCGGACGCCCACCCCGACTGGCTGGAGGGTGACTTCGCGGTCCTCCTGGAGCCCTCCGACGGCGAGGTCGAGGGCGGATGCCAGGGAACCCTTCGGGTCCTGCTGCGCACCGAGGGTGAGCGGGCACACTCCGCGCGGAGCTGGATGGGGTCGAACGCCATTCACGCCGCCGCGCCGATCCTGGAACGGCTGGCCCGCTACGAACCGCGGCGGCCGGTGATCGACGGACTGGAGTACCACGAGGGCCTGAACGCCGTACGGATCGAGGGCGGAGTCGCGAGCAACGTCATCCCCGACGCCTGCACGGTCGTCGTCAACTTCCGTTACGCGCCCGACCGCAGCGAGGAGGAGGCCATGGCCCACGTCCACGAGGTCTTCGCGGACTGCGGAGTCACGGAATTCGTCGTCGACGACCACTCGGGTGCGGCCCTGCCCGGCCTCTCGCACCCGGCCGCCGCCGCCTTCATGGCCGCCGTCGGCGGAAAGGCCCGGCCCAAGTTCGGCTGGACCGACGTCTCCCGCTTCAGCGCCCTCGGGGTGCCGGCCGTCAACTACGGCCCCGGCGACCCCCTGCTCGCCCACAAGCGGGACGAGCGCGTGCAGACCTCCCGGATCCGGCACGCCGAGGAGCGGCTCCGCGCCTGGCTGACCGCCTGATGCCCGGCCCGGCACGTCGTGGAGGTCCCGGAACCGTCGTGTCCGCTCACCGCCCACGGAAATTGGGAGATCGGTAACGTTCGTCGCCCTAGGCTGATCGTGGAACATTGAACGTCGGCGGAGGGAGCACGGCATGGCCAACCCCGAAGAGGGAGCACGGAGGCCGGAGGAGCAGCGGCTCGGCCCGGTGCTGCGCCGCAGGGGCCAGGTGCAGCCCGGTACGGCGGACCAGCGGCTCCTCGACACCGTCGGCGACTCCGACTGGGTCCACACCGACCCATGGCGGGTCATGCGCATCCAGTCCGAGTTCGTGGAGGGCTTCGGCGCGCTCGCCGAACTGCCCGGCGCGATCAGCGTCTTCGGTTCCGCCCGCACTCCCGAGGGCTCCCCGGAGTACGAGGCCGGGGTCAGGCTCGGCAAGGCACTGGTCGATGCCGGCTTCGCGGTGATCACCGGCGGTGGTCCCGGCGCGATGGAGGCGGCGAACAGGGGCGCCCGGGAGGCCAGGGGCATCTCGGTCGGCCTCGGCATCGAGCTGCCCTTCGAACAGGGACTGAACCCGCACGTCGACATCGGGGTGAACTTCCGCTACTTCTTCGTCCGGAAGACGATGTTCGTGAAGTACGCGCAGGGGTTCGTGGTCCTCCCGGGCGGCTTCGGCACCCTCGACGAACTCTTCGAGGCACTGACCCTCGTCCAGACCCGCAAGGTGACCCGCTTCCCGATCGTGCTCTTCGGCACCGACTACTGGGGCGGCCTCGTCGACTGGCTGCGCGACACGGTCGTCGCCAGCGGCAAGGCCCTGCCCCGCGACCTGCTGCTCTTCCACGTGACGGACGACGTCGACGAGGCGGTGGCGCTGGTCAGCAAGGAGGTCGGCCGCTGACGGACCGCACCGGTCCGGCCGGACCGCCCGCAGGCGCCACCCGGCGTACGGCGGCGCCTGCGGCGTTCGGACGCCTACGCGGGCCGCACTGCGGCGCGGCGCCGGGCCCGGGGGAGCGCCGACGGTCGTGCGCGTACCGCGCAGCCGTGCGCAGAGGCCGACGCCGACGCCCGTGCGTCCGCCGGGTCGCCGTGGCCGGCCTGCCGTCCGGGGTGTGGTGGGGTGGCGTGTGCGGTACCGCGGTGTTGCGCCGGGCTGCCGGAAGCGTCGGCCCCGTGCGGTGTACCGGCGGGGCCGTGGTCGGCGGACGGACCGGCTTCGGAGGCGCTGCTCCGGACCGGTGGTCAGGGGCAGGCCACCGGTCCGGAGGCCGTCTCAGGCCAGGCCGCGGCGGGCTACCGCAGGCGGGCGATGGCCGGCGATCGAGGCCACCATGTCCAGCACCTGCCGCGTCTCCGCGACCTCGTGCACCCGGTAGACCTGCGCGCCCAGCCACGCCGACACCGCAGTCGTGGCGAGCGTGCCGATCAGCCGCTCCTTCACCGGCCGGTCGAGCGTCTCGCCCACGAAGTCCTTGTTGGACAGCGACACCAGCACCGGCCATCCCGTCGCGGTCATCTCGCCGAGCCGGCGCGTCGCCTCCAGACTGTGCCGGGTGTTCTTCCCGAAGTCATGGCCCGGGTCGATGAGGATGCCGTCGCCGCGCACCCCCAGCGCCGCGGCCCGCTCGGCCAGCCCCACGGTCACCCGCAGGATGTCCGCCACCACGTCCTCGTACTCCACGCGGTGCGGGCGCGTACGGGGCTCGGCCCCGCCCGCGTGCGTGCACACCAGTCCGGCGCCGTACCGCGCGGCGACCTCGGCCAGCCGGGGGTCCACCCCGCCCCACGCGTCGTTCAGCAGGTCCGCGCCGGCCTCGCACACGGCCTCGCCGACCTCGTGCCGCCAGGTGTCGACGCTGATCACCACGTCCGGATGGCGGCGGCGCACCTCGGCGACGAAACCGACCGTGCGGCGTGCCTCCTCCTCGGCCGACACCTCCTCGCCGGGACCGGCCTTGACCCCGCCGATGTCGATGATCGCGGCGCCCTCGGAGACCGCCTGCTCCACCCTGGCGAGGGCGGGTTCGTCGTGGAACGTGGCGCCGCGGTCGTAGAAGGAGTCGGGGGTCCGGTTCACGATCGCCATGATCACCGGCTCGTGGGGGCCGAACTCGCGCCGTCCCAGCCGCAGCGGGCCACGCCTGTGCATCCCGTCTTTCCTCCTCTTGTGGGTCGCCTGCGACCTTAACCGGAGCGGCCGCATGGCACGATCGGACCCGGACGGATTCTGTTTCGTTGCGGGGAGACGCGTGGTGTTCTGGTTCTTGCTGATCGCGATGGTCGTGGTGGTCGCCGCGGTCACGCTCGCCGTGGTGGGTGGGCACGAGGGAGCGGTGCTCTCCGAGCCCGAGCCGCAGCGCCTCGTGGACGCCCTGCCCGAGACCCGGCCCGTCGGCCGGGCCGACCTCGAGGCGCTGCGCCTGCCGATGGCGCCGCGCGGCTACCGCATGGCGGAGGTGGACGACGTCCTGAGCCGGCTCGGCGCCGAGCTCGCGGAACGGGACGCGCGCATTGCCGAACTGGAGTCCGCGCTGGCGGGCGTATCCGGCCCGCAGGACCGCCCGGGCGTGCAGCTCGGCAAGAGCCGGGCGCCCGGCTTCGAGTGGGACCGCGGAACGGACCACCGGCAGGGCCCCGAGGACGGGTACGGCCAGGAGCCCGGCCGGGGCCGGGAGCCCGGCGCCGATTCCGGCGACGGCGGATGGCGGCAGCCGTGACCGGGGGAGCGGTTCCGGGCCCCGACGGACGGCTGCGCTGCCCCTGGGGCCTGTCCGCCGAGGAGTACGTGACGTACCACGACACGGAATGGGGCCGCCCGGTCCACGGTGACGACGCCCTCTACGAGCGGCTGTGCCTGGAGGCGTTCCAGTCCGGGCTGTCCTGGATCACCATCCTCCGGCGGCGCGAGGGCTTCCGACGGGCCTTCGCCGACTTCCGGATCGAGGCGGTCGCCGCCTTCACCGGCGAGGACGCCGAACGGCTCCTCGTCGACCCCGCAATCATCCGGAACCGCGCCAAGATCACGGCGACCATCGCCAACGCCAGGGTCCTCGCCGACTGGTCCCCGGGCGAGCTCGACGAGCTGATCTGGTCCTACGCCCCGGACCCGGCGGGCCGCCCGGCGCCTGTCACCCTCGCCGACGTGCCCGCCGTGTCGCCGGAGTCCGTCGCCCTGTCCAAGGACCTCAAGAAGCGGGGCCTCCGCTTCATCGGCCCCACCACGGCGTATGCCCTCATGCAGGCGTGCGGTCTGGTCGACGACCATCTGAAGGACTGCGTCGCCCGCGGATGACGCATCCGGGCCCAGGGCCGAGGCCCGGGGCGGGCGTGCCCGGTGGGGGGCGGCCGTCGGGCACCCGGTGGGCGCCCGCTGGGGTCAGCGACCCGTGAACTCCGGCTTGGACTTGGTGACGAACGCCGTGACCGCGATGGTGTGGTCCGCGGACGCGCCGGCGCGGCTCTGGAGCTCGTCCTCCTTCTCCAGGGTCTCGGACAGCGAGTGGTCCGCCCCGTAGTCCAGAGACTCCTTGATCGCCGCGTAGGCCAGGGTCGGGCCCTCGGCGAGGACGCGGGCCACGGCCGCCGCCTCGGCGGCCAGGTCCGCCGCCGGAACCAGCTTGTTGACGATGCCCAGCTCGTACGCCTCCTGCGCGGACACCGAGCGGGGGAAGAGCAGCAGGTCGGCGGCCCGGCTCCGGCCGATCAGCCGCGGCAGGGTCCACGAGACGCCCGAGTCGGCGGTCAGCGCGACACCCGCGAACGACGTCGTGAACTTCGCGGTGTCCGCGACGACCCGGTAGTCCGCGGCGAACGCGAAGCCCGCGCCGGCACCGGCCGCCACGCCGTTCACCCCGGCCACGACCGGCTTCGGCATCTCGGCGATCGCCCGCACGATGGGGTTGTAGTGCTCCTTCACCGTGCTCATCACGCTGCCGCCGCCCTGCTCCTGGGCCTCCAGGAGCAGCCCGATGTGCTCCTTGAGGTCCTGGCCGACGCAGAACGCACGGTCGCCGGCGGCGGTGAGCAGCACCGCGCGCACCGCGTCGTCGTCCGCAGCGGCCCGGAGCGCGTCCCGCAGGGCGATCTTCGCCTCGACGTTCATGGCGTTCATCGCCTCGGGGCGGTTGATCGTGATCGTGGCGAGCCCGTCGGCCACCTCGTACAGCACGGTGTCGGCCATGGCTGATCCCCTCCGGTTGGTTGGTCCCGCTGTCGTCGTCCGATCACAGCATGGCGGAGATCATCGGCCGCGCACATGTGACCTGTGTCAAAGATTCGCGACCCGATGCGCGGCGTGCGGTGGCGAAGTATCGCAGGCCGATCGCCGAATTGGGTGGTTTTGCTCAAGCGCGTTGCGCAAGCGATGCAGGCCGATGTTGGTCATCGGGTCCTGCCATGCGGGATAATGGCCTGGAAGCAATGTGTTCGATGCCGGTGACACCTGGGTTGTCGGCTGCGATGAGCTGGTTTCAGGAAGGGGACGAGCATGGCGGCCATGAAGCCGCGGACGGGCGACGGCCCGCTCGAGGTGACCAAGGAGGGGCGGGGCATCGTCATGCGCGTTCCGCTCGAAGGCGGCGGTCGACTTGTCGTCGAGCTGACTCCGGACGAGGCCGACGCGCTCGGCGACGCCTTGAAGAAGGTTGTCGGCTGAGTCCGTAGGACCATCCACACACTCTCACTGCCCCGGGAAGCGTGCGTTGTGCGGCGCGCCCGGGGCAGTGGTGTGTCCGGTCAGGGCAGCTCGGGGACGCCACGGACGGGGACGCCGCCGGTACGGGGCCGCCCGGAGCGCGTCCGCCTCCGGTCGGTGTACGGACCTCCCGGAACGACGTACCGCCGGGGCGGCGGGCAAGCGTGCCGATTCAGCCGCGGCGCACCGCGCACAGCAGACCGTCACCGACCGGCAGCAGCAACTCGACGAGATCCGGGCTCTCCCGCACGGTCCGCAGCAGCTCCCGCAGGCGCAGGACCTCCGCCGCCTGCACGCCGGAGTCGACCGTCCTGCCCTCCGCGAAGACGCCCTCGAAGCACACCAGGCCCCCAGGTCGCAGCAGGCGCAACGATTCAGCGAGATAGTCCAGGAACTCCAGCCGGTCGCCGTCGCAGAACACCAGGTCGTACCCGCCGTCGGCGAGTCGGGGCAGCACGTCCAGGGCGCGGCCGGGGATGAAGCGCGCGCGGTTGCCGGCGAAACCGGCGCCCCGGAAGGCCTGGCGGGCGAACTGCTGGCGCTCCGGCTGCGGGTCGACGGTGGTCAGCACCCCGTCGGGACGCATGCCCTGGAGCAGATAGACACCGGAGACCCCGGTGCCGGTGCCGATCTCGGCGACCGCCTTGGCGGCCGTCGTGGCGGCGAGCAGGCGCAGGGCCGCACCGGTCCCCGGCGACACCGAGGGGATGCCCGCCTCGAGGGCCCGGTCGCGGGCCCAGCGCACGGCGTCGTCCTCGGCGACAAAGGCGTCGGCGAACGCCCAGTTCGTCTGCCGGTTGGCGGTAATGGCCGTCTCCTGTCCCCTTGATTGGCGCAACGGTGACTTTATCCGCTGGACCCGGGAACCCGCAGATGGGACTGAGCGTTGAAGAGGGTCGGGGGGAGCACACGGGGAACGCGGGGGACGCACATGGACCAGGGCGGGAAACGGGTCCCAATCACTCGTAAAGATTCTTATCCGGAGCTAACGGGCGAGGTGGCTATGGTAGGGGCTCCACTGGACACCACCAGAGCCGACAGGGGAGGTGCGGCTGCGACCGGTGACCGAGGAGGAGTGCTCAGACGCTTCTTCAGGCCTCCCGGCGAGCCGAAATCCGTGACCGAGACCGCTGACTCCACCGTCGCCGACGCCGTGACCACCGCGACCTTCGCATCGGACGCGGATGCCCAGGCGTGGACGCCCCCCACCTGGGAGGAGATCGTCAGCACCCACAGCGGTCGTGTCTACCGCCTCGCCTACCGCCTCACCGGCAACCAGCACGACGCGGAGGACCTCACGCAGGAGGTCTTCGTGCGGGTCTTCCGGTCGCTGTCGACGTACACGCCCGGCACCTTCGAGGGCTGGCTGCACCGCATCACCACGAACCTGTTCCTGGACATGGTCCGCCGCCGTCAGCGGATCCGCTTCGACGCGCTCGGCGAGGACGCCGCGGAACGGCTGCCGAGCCGTGAGCCGTCCCCCCAGCAGGCCTTCCACGACACCCACTTCGACGCCGATGTGCAGCAGGCCCTGGACACCCTCGCCCCCGAGTTCCGCGCCGCCGTGGTGCTCTGCGACATCGAGGGACTGTCGTACGAGGAGATCGCCGCGACCCTGGGCGTGAAGCTCGGCACCGTCCGCAGCCGGATCCACCGCGGCCGCTCGCACCTGCGCAAGGCTCTCCAGCACCGCTCGCCCGAGGCGCGGGCCGAGCACCAGCACCGCGCTTTCGCCACCGTCGCGGGGGAGGGCGGTACGGCGTGAACGTCACAGGTCCGAGTCCAGCGGAGCAGCATCTGGGAGACCGGCTCGCCGCCCTCGTCGACGGCGAGCTCAGTCATGACAACCGGGAGCGGGTGCTCGCCCATCTGGCGACCTGCCCCAAGTGTAAGGCGGAGGCCGACGCGCAGCGACGGCTGAAGAGTGTGTTCGCCGAGGCGGCACCGCCGCCCCCCTCCGAAGGACTCCTCGCCCGGCTCCAAGGTCTGCCGGGAGGCCCCGTGGGGCCGGGCGACGCCGCCGAACACCGCGGAGGAGGCGCGTTCGGCGGAGGAACCTTCGGCAACGGCACCTTCGGGCTGCGCTCCGAGGCCACCTTCGGCTACCTCCCGGCAGGCCCGCACGCCACCGCACTGCCCCCCGGGATGACCGAGGGCTTCGCCTTCCACGACGTACGCCGCCCTGACGGCGAGCGGCCGGGCCGGCGCACCCGGAGGTTCGCGTTCGCCGCGGCCAGCGCGGTCTCGTTCGCCGCGATGGCGCTCGGCGCGGCGCTGCCGCTCGACTCGGTCGACGGCAACCCCCGGGGCGGGACGTCCGGACGGAACGTCACACCACTGCGTACGGGGGCGCCGTCCGCGGGGAACTCCACGTCGACGGAGAACCGTCGCCGGGGCTTCTCCGCCGCGGGCCGGCAGAACGGCGAGGCCACCGTGCCGGGCGCGCCCCTGGCCCCCGGGGCGCAGCCGTTCATCACCTCGGTGTTCAACGGGCCGCTGCGGCCTCCGCTGATACGTCCCGCGGGCCTCACCCCGCCGGCACCGGCATCGGCCAAGAGCGCGAGCACGCGGGCACCCAAGCCGGGCGGGGTCACCACGCCCTCGGCGGCCGGACGCCCACTTCCCCCCAGGCATTGACCGGGCCCCTGCGCTCCTGGACGCAACCTGGTTGAATCCAGGGAAGAGTGCCCCCTGGGGGCACGAGGGCACGTGGTGGGGAGAACATGGTCGAGGGGAAGCCCACGGGGTCGAAGGCGAAGTGGTGGAGCCGGCCGGCCCGGCGTGAAGCGGGAGAACCGGCTCGGACGGCCCCGCTCCCTCCCCGCGAGGCGGCGTCCCGCAGGGATGAGGCCTCCTCCGTGGATACGGTCTCCGTCGCCGAGGCGGCGGGCACGGAGGTGCAGGCCTCCTCGGCGGTGGACGAAACCCCCGACGCCTATCCCCTCGCGCCGCCGGCCCCGCCGGCCCTGTCCGGCGGGGGAGGCGTCCCGTCTGCTCCGTCTCCCGATGAGGGCGGCAGCGGCACGGTGTCAATCGCCGCGGATGCCGCGTCCGGCGGGACGAGCGGTACCAGGGGCACGGCCGAGGTGAGCGGTGTCGCGAGCGGGTCAGGCATACCGTCGGCGGGTGCCGGGTGGCAGGCGCCGGACGCGGAGGAGACCGTTCCCGCCGTCCCCGTCGCCGACCCGCGTACCGAGGGCCCGGAGGCTCCGGCGGCGTCCGACGGCGGAGTGGCTGCGCCTGTCGCTGTGCAGGCCGAGCCGGTCGCCGGCTCGGTCCACGACGATGCCGTCCCGGCCGTTCCGCGCACCGAGAGCGCGGCCGGAGCGGTTGCCGCGTCCGACGTACGTACTGTGGCCGTGCATGACGAAGTCGACATTCCGGCCGTTCCGCACGCCGAAACCGCCGCGGAAATCGCCGCCGCACCCGCGGCCGATGCGATCACCTCTCCGACCCCTGCGCACCCCGTCGTGCCGGGCCCCCGGCCCGGGGGCGGGGAGGTGCGGCCGCTCCACGACCCCGACCCGTACAACACTCCGCCGTACGGGAGGCCCGGCCCCTGGGCGCCGGCCCCGCCCGTGCAGCGGCCGATGGCCGCAGGCCCGCCGCCGCAGTCCCCGCAGCCGGCGCCGCAGACCCAGCAGTCCCCGGCGCCCCAGCCCCAGGGGTCGCTGTGGCAGCAGTACGACCCGTGGGGTGCCCCGCGCCAGCCTCTCGCTCTCCCCGACGCCACCGCGCAGCCGAAACGCGCACGACGCGGGGCGCTGCTCGTCGGAGCCGTACTGATCGCCCTCGTGGCGGGCGTCATCGGCGGCGGTGTCGGTGCCCGGGTGGAGCGCAACGGCGGGATCGGGCATGTCGAGCTGCCGCAGAGGGCCGCCGAGAACGCCGACCGGGCCCCGGACAGCGTCGCGGGGATCGCGGCGAGCGCGCTGCCGAGCGTCGTGACCCTGCACGTCAGCGGGGGCGGCCGGCAGGGCACGGGCACCGGGTTCGTCCTGGACCACCAGGGCCACATCCTCACCAACAACCACGTCGTGTCCCCGGCCGGCTCGGACGGCCGGATATCCGTCACGTTCAGCGGCGGCGAGACCGCGCGCGCCGAGCTGGTCGGCAAGGACAGCGGCTACGACCTGGCCGTGGTCAGGGTGAAGGGGGTGTCCGCGCTCACGCCGCTGCCGCTGGGCAACTCGGACGACGTCCGCGTCGGCGATCCGGTCGTCGCCATCGGCGCCCCGTTCGACCTCCAGAACACGGTGACCGCGGGCATCATCAGCGCCAAGGAGCGACCGATCACCGCGGGCGGGGAGAAGGGCGACGGCAGCGACATCAGCTATGTCGACGCGTTGCAGACCGACGCCCCGATCAACCCCGGCAACTCGGGCGGGCCGCTGGTGGACTCCAAGGCGCGGGTCATCGGCATCAACAGCGCCATCCGGGCCGCCGACGGCACCGCGGGGCCCGAAGGCAGCGGCCGGCAGAGCGGCAGCATCGGCCTCGGCTTCGCGATCCCCATCAACCAGGGCAAGCGCGTCGCCGAAGAGCTCATCAACACCGGCAAGGCCACGCATCCGGTCATCGGAGTGACCCTCGACATGAAGTTCTCCGGCGACGGGGCGCGCGTCAGCGCCAAGGCCGCGGACGGCAAGGCGCCGGTGATCGCGGGCGGTCCCGCGGCGAAGGCGGGTATCGAGCCGGGCGACGTGATCACCAAGGTCGACGGCCAGCGGGTGCACAACGGCGAGGAACTGATCGTCAAGATCCGTGCCCATCGCCCCGGTGACCGGCTCCGACTGACCCTGGAACGGTCCGGTACCGAACGCACCATCACCCTGACGCTGGGGTCGTCCCACAGCACATGAGCGGGGTGCCCGCGCCACCGGCACCTGACGGCCATGTGAAGGTACCGCGTCGACAGATTCGGCGGGTACCGTGGAGCGGGGCCCGACACAAGGAGCAAAGGTGTTCAATGACATAGGCGCACTCGAGCTGGTGACGCTCGTGGTCCTGGGCGTACTGGTTTTCGGCCCGGACAAGCTGCCCAAGGTCATTCAGGACGTCTCCCGCTTCATACGGAAGGTCCGCGACTTCTCGGAGAACGCCAAGCACGACATCCGGTCCGAGCTGGGGCCCGAGTTCAAGGACTTCGAGTTCGAGGACCTGAACCCGAAGACGTTCATCCGCAAGCAGCTCACGGAGAACGAGGACCTGAAGCAGATCCGCAGCAGCCTCGACCTCCGGACCGAGATGAACGACGTCGCGGACGCCGTGCGGACCCACGACAGCAGTTCGGCGAACGGCTCGTCGAGTGACGGTTCCGCCGGCGTGGCCGCCGCGGCGGTCACGGGTGGTGTCAACGGCCGCCCCACCGGCCCTGACCTGCTGAAGAAGGCCGATGGGGCGGACCGCCCTGAGCGGCCGCCGTTCGACTTCGACGCCACCTGACAGCCGGGCATTCCGGTAAGAGCCGGGCCGGTGTGGCTATCCTCCATCTGTCCCGCAAGCACGGACGCCCGAGGGGGGCGGGCCGTTCGGGGACCTGGATCGAGGAGGCGTCCGGCCAGATGGAGACGACCAGTCCGTCGGCAGCACACGGCACGGGCGGCGCGGCCCCCGGGGCCACCGCCGCGCCGTCCGCGGACGCGCCCGTGGATGTGCCCGGCCCGGTACACGGGGATCACGTGTCGGCCGGAGCCGAGCCCGCGCCGCGCGGCGCGGTCGACGGGTACCTGCGCGCGCCCTTCCCCTGGTACGGGCTGGACGAGGCGTTCACCGGGCCGCGACGGCTGCTGCACGTCGGCACCGCGGCCGACGGTACCGTCCAGCACGGTTCCACCTGCCACGGCGACGAGCCGTCGATAAGACCCGACGGCAGTGAGCGGGAACGCTTCGTGGTCGTCGTGACCGTGCCGGTCAACCCGGTCCGGCGCACCGGCGACGGCACGGGCGTCCTGGACGCCACTACGGTCTCCTCGGCGGCCTGGCTCGCCGGATCGGGGCTTCTGGCGTGCACCTGGCCTCCTCAGCTGGACCACGCCCTGCGCAGCGACTGGCTGGACCAGCAGACCGAGACCGCCTGGGAACTCGCCGACGACCTGCACGGTCCCGACTGGTCGACGCTCTCCCTCCCCGTCGACGGGGTGCTCACCCCGTTCCACTACCGCGAATCCGAGTTCGGCTGGGTGCTCGCCGGCTCGACCAGGACCGGGGTGCACCTGGGCGCGTACGGCCGCGGCATGGGCGCGTACGGTCTGGGCTTCACGGTGATCGAGGACATCATGACGTACGCCTGACCCGGGCCGGCCGGTCCGGGGCAGTTCGGCCGGTCCAGTCCGGTCCGACAGCTCCGGCCATCAGCCGGTCCGGCCGCCACGGCTCAAGGCATGCAAAAGGGGGCGGCCCGACCGGGCCGCCCCCTTCCGCGTACTGCCGCCTTCGCGTCCAAGGCCGTGACGTCCTAGAACTTGTTCCGTGGTGTGATGCCGAGCGACATGCCCGACAGGCCGCGCTGCCGGCTGCCCAGCTTCCCGGCGATGGCGCGCAGTGCGGCGCCCGCGGGGGAGTCCGGGTCGGAGAGCACGACGGGCTTGCCCTCGTCGCCGCCCTGGCGGAGCCGTACGTCGATCGGGATCTGCCCCAGCACGGGCACCTGGGTGCCGGTGGTCCTGGACAGTCCCTCGGCGACCAGCGCACCGCCGCCGGTGCCGAAGACGTCCACCATCTCGTCGCAGTGCGGGCACGGCAGGCCCGACATGTTCTCGACGACACCGACGATCTTCTGGTGGGTCTGGACGGCGATGGAACCGGCCCGCTCGGCGACCTCGGCGGCGGCCTGCTGCGGGGTGGTGACCACGAGGATCTCGGCGTTGGGCACGAGCTGCGCGACCGAGATGGCGATGTCACCGGTGCCCGGGGGCAGGTCGAGCAGCAGGACGTCCAGGTCGCCCCAGTACACGTCGGCGAGGAACTGCTGGAGGGCGCGGTGCAGCATCGGGCCGCGCCACACCACGGGAGCGTTGCCCGGGGTGAACATGCCGATCGAGATGACCTTCACACCGTTCGCCGACGGCGGCATGATCATGTTCTCGACCTGGGTGGGACGTCCGTCGGCGCCCAGCATGCGCGGCACGCTGTGGCCATAGATGTCGGCGTCGACGACACCGACCTTCAGCCCGTCGGCGGCCAGGGCGGCGGCCAGATTGACCGTCACCGAGGACTTGCCGACGCCGCCCTTGCCGGAGGCCACCGCGTACACGCGGGTCAGCGAGCCGGGCCGGGCGAAGGGCACCTCCCGCTCGGCCTGGCCGCCGCGCAGCGAGGCCGCGAGCTCCCGCCGCTGCTCATCGCTCATCACGTCGAGGGAGACCGCGACGCTCGTCACGCCCTCGACCCTGGACACCGCGTCCGTGACGCGCTGGGTGATGGTGTCGCGCATCGGGCAGCCGGAGACCGTGAGGTAGACCGTGACGGCCACCGCGCCGTCGGCCCCGATCTCGACCGATTTCACCATGCCCAGATCGGTGATCGGCTTGTTGATCTCGGGGTCGTTCACCGTCGCGAGTGCATCACGCACCGCGTCCGGCGTGGGGACGTACGTGTCGGTAGCCATACGAAGATGGTACGGCGACCGGTCCCGCGCCCGGAAAGCCGTTCAGTGGTCGGCTTCGTCACTCCGTGAGGAGATCTCCCGCGGGAATACACCGCGCTGCTCCTCAAGCTCCTTGATCAGGTCCTGGATCTCCGAGCGGATCCAGTCCCGGGTCGCGACCTCGCCGAGCCCCATGCGCAGCGCCGCGATCTCCCGGGTGAGGTACTCGGTGTCGGCGATGGAGCGTTCGTTCTGGCTCCTGTCCTGTTCCAGGTTGACCCGGTCCCGGTCGGCTTGGCGGTTCTGGGCGAGCAGGATCAGCGGAGCGGCGTAGGAGGCCTGGAGCGACAGCGCCAGCGTCAGGAAGATGAACGGGTACTCGTCGAAGCGCAGCGGCGCCGGCGCGGCGATGTTCCAGATCACCCAGACGATGACGACGGCAGTCATCCAGACGATGAACCGCCCGGTCCCGAGGAAGCGGGCGATCTTCTCGGAGAGCCGGCCGAACGCCTCCGCGTCCCATTCGGGCAGCACCATCCGCCGCGGCGCCCTCGGCTGGTCAAGTCTGACCCGCGGGGGAGCCGGCCGTTCCACGGTGCGCTCAGCCATCGTGCGCCCTCCCGGTGCCGCCGGCGGCCGGCGCGGGCCCGTGGAACTCGGCCTCGCGCCAGTCCTGCGGCAGCAGGTGGTCGAGTACGTCGTCCACGGTGACCGCGCCGAGCAGCGACCCGCTGTCGTCCACGACGGGCGCCGCCACCATGTCGTACGTGGCGAAGAAGGCCGTCACCTCGGGCAGACCGGTGCTCGGCGACAGCGGTCTCAGGTCGTGCTCGACGATCGCGCTGACGAGGGTGAACGGCGGTTCCCGCAGCAGCCGCTGGAAGTGCACGGTGCCCAGGTACTTGCCGGTGGGCGTCTCTTCCGGCGGACGGCAGACGTACACCTGTGCGGCCAGTGCGGGGGACAGGTCCTGCTGCCGCACCCGGGCCAGGGCGTCCGCCACGGTGGCGTCGGGCCGCAGCACGATCGGTTCGGTCGTCATCAGGCCGCCCGCCGTGCGCTCCTCGTACGACAGCAGGCGTCGTACATCGGCCGCGTCGTCCGGCTGCATCAGCGCCAGCAGCCGTTCCTGCTCGTCCTCGGGGAGTTCGGACAGCAGGTCGGCGGCGTCGTCCGGGTCCATGGCCTCCAGCACGTCCGCCGCGCGTTCCTGCTTGAGCTTGCCGAGGATCTCGATCTGGTCGTCCTCGGGCAGTTCCTCCAGGACGTCCGCGAGCCGGTCGTCGTCGAGTGCCGCGGCCACCTCGGCGCGCCGCTTGGGGGAGAGGTTGTGCAGGACGTTGGCGACATCGGCGGGGCGGAGCCGTTCGAAGGTGGCGACGAGGCTCTCCGCCCCCTGGGCCTCCTCCTCGAGCGTGAACCCGGTGACGGCCGACCAGTCGACGGTCAGCCGCTCCCCCTTGCGGCCCAGCACACCGCCTTTGCCACGGCGTACGAACACCTTGTCGATCTCCCAGTCCCGGCGGGCCGGGAGTTGCTGGATCGCCACGTCCAGGACCGTGACCTCGTCGCCGGTGTCCACCAGACGCACCCGCCGGTCGAGGAGCTCACCGAGCACCAGCCGCTCGGTCGGACGCTGCTCGAAGCGCCGCATGTTCACCACGCCTGTGGTGATCACCTGTCCGGACTCGACGCCCGTCACCCGGGTCATCGGCAGGAAGATCCGGCGCCGGCCGGCCACCTCCACGACCATGCCGAGCAGCCGGGGCGGACGGCGGCCGAGGCGGAGCATGGCGACCAGATCACGGACCCGGCCGACCTGGTCGCCGTTGGGATCGAAGACCGCGACTCCGGCGAGGTGCGAGACGAAGATCCGGGGGGCACCTCCAGGCATGCCGCGCGCCTCCTTCCTGCCTGCCGAGCCCCGCCCACGTCCCGCCCGTGGTCCGCTTGCCGACCCGTTCGCGCTTTGTCCCTGCATAAGGCTTTAGGACTGGTTCAGGCTAGCCCGTACCGGTCCGGTACGCCCGGGCGAGGCGTCCGTCCGGCTCTCTGCGGATGCCGCTGGAAGGCCCGGGTACGCTGCCGTACGCCGTCCCCCCACTCGTATACGAGAGGCAGTAGCTGGTGACCCCTTACGCTCCGGCTGTCCGGGCCCGTCGGGCCCTGTTCCCCGTCGCCCTGTGCGTGGGACTGACGGCGGTCCTGACGGCGTGCGGGGGTGGTGACGAGGACCCGGACGCGGGCACGAACGGCGTGGGCAAGCTCGCGGCCACGGCGATCGACGGCAAGGCGAAGGCGGCGGCGAACGACGCCAAGTCGGTCCGGCTCTCCGGGACGCTGGTCGCCAAGGGCGGCACGTACAAGCTCGACATGCGGCTGAAGGACGGTGGCGCCATGGGGTCCGTCACGTCGAAGAACACCACGTTCGAGCTGCTGCGCATCGGCGACACGATGTACATGAAGGCCGACGCCGCCTTCTGGAGCCACAAGGACGGCTCAGGAAGCGGGGCCGGGACCGGCGGTAACGGGGCAGGCGCCGCCGGCGGTGCGGGCTCGGCGGGCAAGCTCGACGACAAGTACGTGAAAGTGCCCTCCGACGACTCCGCCTACAAGCAGCTGCGCGGCTTCACCGAGAAGGAAGTGCTGCTCAAGGGGCTCCTCGGACTGCACGGAGAGCTGTCCAAGGGCGAGTACGCCAAGGTGAGCGGAGTACGCACCATCCGGATCGCGGGCGGCGGCGGCCAGGGCGGAGCGCTCGACGTCTCGCTGGAGGGCACCCCGTACCCGGTGCGTTTCGAGCGCGGCGGAGGCGGCGGCGTGGTGGAGCTGACCGACTGGGACAAGGACTTTCCGCTGAACCCGCCGGCCAAGGGCGAGACGGTCGACTACGGCGGCCAGCTCCCCAAGACCTGAGCCGCGGGATCGGCAGGACCCGAGCTGCGGGTCAGCCCTTGCGCTTGCGCTTCAGCAGCAGCCGCGGCAGCGCGGCGGGGATCGGGCGCCGGGTGGTCGCCGGGCTCGGCAGCGGGGCTTCGGCGAGCGAGCCGTCGGGCAGCGCGGCGGTCGTCCCGGAGGGTTCCAGGCGGAGCACCCGGCACTCCCGTGCCCAGCGCTCGGTCATCTGCTCGCCGTCCGGTGCGTTCAGCCGCTTGCCCTTCAGCTCGGCGACCGCGGCGTCCCAGGCCTCGGAGCCCGCCGGGAGTTCGGTGACGGCAGCCGTCCAGGTGATGAGCCGGCCGCCCTTGTCCTTGCTGCGGACCGTCACTTCGGCGGTCCCGCCGGCGGTGAGGCCGGGAAGCGGCTGCTCGCCGGGACCGTCTCCGACGACGTGCACGGCGCCGTCGTGCCAGGCGTGCCAGAGCGACCGGGCGGGGCCCGTGCCCCGCACCCAGATGAGGCCGGACTTCTTGGTGGCCTCCTCGAGGAGGGCCTGCTCGAGCAGCGTCTGCGTCATGCACACACCATAGCCCGGCCCGTCCGGCACGCCTTCGGGTGCCGGACGCCCGTGGAGCCGGCACCGCGGGCCGTCAGATCGGTGGAGCCGGCTGCTCCGGCCGCTGAAGCCGGCCGTTCCGGAGCTAGAGCCAGCCGTTCCGCTTCAGCGTGCGGTGGATGGCCAGACAGATCACCGCGATGCCGCCCAGCACCATCGGGTAGCCGTACTTCCACTGCAGCTCGGGCATGTGCTCGAAGTTCATGCCGTAGATGCCGCAGACCGCGGTCGGGACCGCGATGATCGCCGCCCAGGACGTGATCTTGCGCATGTCCTCGTTCTGCGCGACGGTCGCCTGGGCCATGTTCGCCTGGAGGATCGAGTTCAGCAGTTCGTCGAAGCCGACGACCTGCTCCTGGACCCGGGCCAGGTGGTCGGCGACGTCCCGGAAGTACTTCTGGATGTCCGGGTCGACAAGCCGCATCGGCCGCTCGCTGAGCAGCTGCATCGGGCGCAGCAGCGGCATCACGGCGCGCTTGAACTCCAGCACCTCACGCTTGAGCTGGTAGATCCGTCCGGCGTCCACGCCGCGCGGGCTACCCTTGGCGGGTGCCGAGAAGACGTCGATCTCGACCTCGTCGATATCGTCCTGCACCGCGTCCGCGACCGCCAGATAGCCGTCCACCACCTGGTCGGCGATGGCGTGCAGCACGGCCGACGGGCCCTTGGCCAGCAGCTCGGGGTCGTCCTGGAGCCGCTTGCGCAGCGCCCGGAGCGAGCCCTGCCCGCCGTGCCGGACGGTGATGACGAAGTCCGGGCCGGTGAAGCACATGACCTCGCCGGACTCCACGACCTCGCTGGTGGCGGTGAGTTCGGCGTGCTCGACGTAGTGGATGGTCTTGAAGACGGTGAAGAGCGTGTCGTCGTACCGCTCCAGCTTGGGGCGCTGGTGGGCGTGCACGGCGTCCTCCACGGCCAGCGGGTGCAGCCCGAACTCGGCGGCGATACCGGAGAATTCGGCCTCGGTCGGCTCGTGCAGGCCGATCCAGGCGAAGCCGCCGCCTTCGCGCACCCGGCGCATCGCCTCGCGCGGGGTCAGACAGGCGTCGTCCTGGACCCGCACGCCGTCGCGGTAGACCGCGCAGTCGACCACGGCACTGCTCGCCGAGGGGTCGCGGGTGGTGTCGTAGTCGTTGTACGGGGTGTTGCTCTTGCGCAGCGACGGGCGCACGGCTGCGCGCAGGTCACGGATCATCGACATGGCGTACTCCTTCGCGGAGGGGCCGCCGGCGAGTCGTGGCGCCGCCCGTAATGGGGACGTACGCGGTGACGTACATCCGCAAAGCGGGGAGCACCGCTCGCGCGGTGACGGCGTTCGCTACAGACACGGGTGAGGGCAGTGCGAGGTGCTCTTCCGTCGTGCGAGTGCCATGGGGCCCGCGGATTCACACCGGCGGGAGGCCGGAAGGAGCCGTGGGAACAGCCCGGGAATGACGGACGTCACAGAGAGAACGAGTGCACGGAAGAGCGGTTGGTACTGCACGGCCGACTTCGGTCCATCGCAGCCCCACCTCCTCCGGCCGGTCCCCCGTGGGGGATGTCGTCTCAGGGGCGTCGACAACGCTTCGGCGTGGCGCCCCGTCAGGTGGTCAAGCCTATCAGCCGACTGAAGGCCAAACCCGTACTTTGCCCCTTCGATACGGCTTCTATGCTCACTGCATGGGAGAAGTTCTCGCTTTGGTCGAGGCCCGGTTGCTCACGACTCTGGGCGAACCGGACGCGCGTGCTGCAGTGACGTTCCTCGGTACGGACCGCATCGAGGTGCTGCGGACCGTGGACGGCGACATTGTGCGATACGCCACACTCGGCATGTCGGCTCATCCGATGACCGATCCGCAGGCGACGGTCGCGGACCCGCTGCGCGGTCCGCGTGCCGAACTGGTGCTCTCCGTGCGCGCCGGGCTCGCGGACACGGACAAGGTGCTGCGGCCGCTCGCGGTCCTCGCGGCCTCTCCTCAGGTGGAGGGTGTGGTCGTGGCCCCCGGCGCCTCGCTCGACCTGGGCGAACCGCTGTGGCCCGGTGCTCCGTTCGGCTCGGTGCTGGTCGCCGAGCCGGGCGGTCTGGTCGAGGACCTGGAACTGGACGAGCCGATGGATCCGGTGCGGTTCCTGCCGCTGCTGCCCATGACGGCAAACGAGGCGGCGTGGAAGCGGGTGCATGGGGCACAGGCGTTGCAGGAGCGCTGGCTGGAGCACGGGACGGACCTGCGCGACCCGCTGCGCCGGTCCGTGAACCTCGACTGACGTCCGGCGTCCGATGCCCCGGGGGTGCCCCCGGGGCGATTCCGGCGTGCGTTCAGGGGCCGTCTCGCTTGCTGCCGCCGGTTTCGGTTCGCTGGAGGCGGGGCGCCGGAGGCAGGGGGCGGAAGGGTCCGGAGGTTGGCCCGGGAAGGGCCCGAGGGGTGGCCCGGACGGCGTCCCCGGCGGGATGGCATCCGGGTCCGGAGGTTGGCCCGGGAAGGGCCCGAGGGGTGGCCCGGACGGCGTCCCCGGCGGGATGGCATCCGGCGAATGATTAGCACTCCTAACTAGTGCCCGTTGCACCGGGTCCGGCCCGGGCGGCGTGCGCGGTGGCGCGCACGATGGAGCGCGACCCTCCGGACGGGTGATCGTCCTTGACGGGAGGTCGACCGGGTAGGACCGTTGACCCCTATGAGGGGCGAACCCAGTTGCCCGAAGTGCGGTGGCCGGGTCCGGGCGCCCGGCCTCTTCTCCGACTCATGGCAGTGCGATGTGCACGGCACGGTGCATCCGCTCCAGCCGGTGCTGCCGCCCAGCGTCGAGGCCCTGGGTGTGGTGGTGCACCGCGCCAAGGTGCCGGTGTGGATGCCCTGGCCGCTGCCGATCGGCTGGCTGTTCACCGGTGTCGGCTGCGCGGGCGACGACCGCAGCGGCGGCCGCGCCACCGTCGTGGCCTGCTCCGGCCCGGGGCCGCTCGGCGGGATGGGTGAACTGCTGCTGATCGCCGAGGAGCTGGGCGTCGGACTCGGCGCGCGCTACGCCGGGATCGACGGGCCCGACCCCGGTCCGCACATCGACGTCGGCAAACCGCCGCAGGCCAAGGTGATCGCCGGCGGCCGGCCCACCCCGCTCTGGCACGTCGCCGGCGCCCCGGGCGACCGCGCGGTCTTCGCGGGCGAGGCGCGCGGACTGTGGCTGTGGGCGGTCGTCTGGCCCGAGCAGTCCGGACTGCTGCTGTACGACGAGCTGGTCATCACCGACCTCAGGGAGGCCGGGGCCGAGATAGAACTGCTGCCCTGCGGCGCGCTCACCCCCCGCCTGCTGTGACGAAGACGGCACCGGGCGGTCCGGGCCCCCGGCCACGGGCGTATGAGGCGCCCGGTTATCCTGGGGTGTCCCCACCGTCCGCCCGCGAGCCGCCCTGGAGTCCCGAGTCGTGCGCATCGATCTGCACACCCACTCCACGGCGTCGGACGGTACCGACACTCCTGCGGAGCTGGTCCGCGCTGCCGCGGCCGCCGGTCTGGACGTCATCGCGATGACCGACCACGACACGGTCGGCGGCTACGCCGAGGCGATCGCCGCCCTCCCCGGGGGACTCACCCTGGTCACCGGCGCCGAGCTGTCCTGCCGGCTCGACGGCGTCAGCATGCACCTGCTGGCCTACCTCTTCGACCCGACCGAGCCCGAGCTCGCGCGCGAACGCGAACTGGTGCGCGACGACCGGGTGCCGCGCGCCAAGGGCATGGTGACCAAGCTCCAGGAGCTGGGCGTCCCGATCACCTGGGACCAGGTCGCGCGCATAGCCGGGCAGGGATCGGTGGGGCGCCCGCACGTGGCCTCCGCGCTCGTCGAACTCGGCCTCATCGGAACCGTCTCCGACGCGTTCACCCCGGAATGGCTCGGCGAGGGCGGCCGCGTGTACGTCCCGCGTCACGAGCTCGACCCCTTCGAGGCGATCCGCCTGGTCAAGGCCGCCGGGGGCGTCACGGTCTTCGCGCACCCGTTCGCCACGAAGCGCGGCGTGACCGTGCCCGACGAGAAGATCGCCCAGTTCGCCGCCGCCGGTCTCGACGGCGTCGAGGTGGACCACATGGACCACGACGAGGCCGCCCGCGCCAGACTGCGCGGCATCGCGGCGGACCTCGGACTCCTCACCACCGGCTCCAGCGACTACCACGGCACCCGCAAGACCTGTCGGCTCGGTGAGTACACCACCGACCCCGAGGTCTACGGCGAGATCACCCGCCGGGCCACCGGCGCGTTCCCCGTCCCCGGCACCGGCGGAACCGCCCACGCCTGACCGGACCGGTCGCCCGCCCGACTGATCGAGGATCCCTCTCCGTCGGCCCTCTGCCGTCCTACCGTCGGCCCCGAGGCGTGCCCGGCCCCTTTCCCTTCATCGTTCAGCCCCTCACGGCTGCCCCGGCGGCACCGCGTTGCCCGCCCACACCCCATCTGCACCACCTCACCCCGCAAGGCCCCACTGTGCTCGACTTCGCCCTGTTCGGCTCCCTCTTCCTCACACTCTTCGTCATCATGGACCCGCCCGGAATCACGCCGATCTTCCTGGGCCTCACGGCCGGCCGCCCCGCCAAGGTGCAGCGCCGGATGGCCGGGCAGGCCGTCGCCGTGGCGTTCGGCGTGATCACGGTCTTCGGCATCCTCGGCCAGCAGATCCTCGACTACCTGCACGTCTCGGTGCCGGCGCTGATGATCGCAGGCGGTCTGCTCCTGCTGCTCATCGCACTCGACCTGCTGACCGGCAAGACCGACGAGCCCAAGCAGACCAAGGACGTGAACGTGGCGCTCGTACCGCTCGGCATGCCGCTGCTCGCCGGCCCCGGTGCGATCGTCTCCGTCATCCTCGCGGTGCAGCACGCCAACAGCGCCTCCGCGCAGATCTCGGTCTGGGCCGCGATCGTCGCCATGCACGTGGTGCTGTGGCTGACCATGCGCTACTCGCTGGTGATCATCCGGGTCATCAAGGACGGCGGGGTGGTGCTGGTGACCCGGCTCGCCGGCATGATGCTCTCGGCGATCGCGGTCCAGCAGATCATCAACGGGGTGATGCAGGTGATCGACGCCGCCTGAGCCCGGTCCCGGCCGTCCCCGCGACTGGGCCGAAGGAGTGACAGCGCCCCCGCACGTGTTCCGTGTGGGGGCGCTGTGGTGTGTGGGCCGGCGCGACGCTGCGCGGGCTACGAGGCCGGGGAATCGGCCGGGCGGATGTATATGCGCTGACCCGTGGCGGCGGCCTGCTGCACTATCCGGTTGACGGAGGCGGCGTCCACGACGGTGGAGTCGACGGCGGTGCCGTCGATGTCGTTGAGGCGCATGATCTCGAAGCGCATGGCTTCTCCCTTCGTCCGATCCTCCTGCCGGAGAACTGTTGGTGCGGGCCAGTGCAGGTCCCAAGCCTGCTCCCGCGCTGCTTCCGAGCGGTTGCCCGCCCGTTACGAGTGGATTGCGTCACAACGGTGGCGCATGTTCCGTATGGTCACAACGCGATGTCCCCTGAAAACATTCCCTACGCTAAAGAAAATTTTTCATCGGCTAATTTTTGACCCGTCGAAGCCTTCACGAGCCGCCGAGTGGCCCGCCCCACCGTCGCGCACACAATGGATTCGGGATGGACGTCGTGAACGAGGCCGAGATGCACGCCCGGCTGGAGCGCACCAACGAACTGCTCCAGCGGATGCTCGCGAAGACCGCGACCATGCACGCGATCTTCGTCGACGCGGGATACGCCTACGCGGCCGGCGGCCGCCTCGTCGTCGGCACGGAGGACCGCAAGGCCTTCGACCTCGATGCCGAAGGCCTGATCGACGCGTTCATCGACACGGCCCGCCACGTCTTCGCCGACAGCCGGCTGCTCCGCGTCTACTGGTACGACGGCGCCAAGCTCCGTATCCACACCAGGGAGCAGAAGGCGATAGCCGAACTGCCCGACGTCAAGGTCAGGCTGGGCAACCTCAACGCCAACAACCAGCAGAAGGGCGTCGACTCGCTCATCCGCACCGACCTCGAATCCCTCGCCCGGCACCGGGCCATCAGTGACGCGGCACTGGTCGGCGGCGACGAGGACCTCGTACCGGCGGTGGAGGCCGCCCAGGGCTACGGCGCCCGGGTCCACCTCTGGGGCATCGAGGCGGCCGACGGGAGCAACCAGGCCGAGGCCCTGCTGTGGGAGGCGGACAGCACCCGGATGTTCGACCTGGAGTTCTGCGAGCCCTACATCACGCGCCGTACGGCCCTCCCGGCAGACGCGGACTCCCTGCCCCTCCCGTCCTCCGAGGAGGTCAGGTCGGTCGGCGCCCGTATCGCCGCCACCTGGATCGCCGCACGCGGCCTGGAGTCCCTCGCGGCGCTGTTGCCGAGCAGGCCCTTCGTCCCGCCTGCCGTGGACCACGACCTGCTCGTCGAGGCCGAGCGGCTCCTCCGGCACTCCCTGCGCGGCCACGAGGAGCTCCGCATCGCCCTGCGGGACGGTTTCTGGCAGCACCTCGAAAGGGTCTGTTAGCCGGACACTCCCGAGCGCCGCGCGCGGTCAGGCCGGGTGCCGGGCGTCAGGCCGGGTGCGGCGCCGTGGTCCAGAACTCCACCAGCGCCGCGGTCAGGACGTCCGGGTGCGACACGTTCGGCGAGTGCTCCGCCCCGGCGATCACCGTGCGGTGCGCGCCCGCGCCGGTCGCCATCGCCTCCAGCTCCGTCACCGACCAGACCGTCTCCCGGTCCCCGAACACGATGTGCAGCGGTACCGGCAGCGAGGCCAGCCCCGCCGTCCGGTCCGGCTCGCGGTGCAGATGCCGGCCCGTGACCCGCAGCTGCATGGCCTGGGTGCCGAGCCAGCGGCGCTCCAGGAAGCGGCTGATCTCCAGCGGGTCGTCCTCCCGCTTCGCGGCGTCGCCCCTGCTGTCGAGCCACCTCATCACCCCGAACACCCACTGCTTGCGCAGCACCGGCAGGGCCGCCCGCAGCATGAGCAGCCGCACCCGTTGCGGAGCGGCCACTCGGCCGGGACCCGAAGCGAGCAGGGTGAGCGTCAGGAACGGGGAGGGGTCGAGCCGTACCGCGGAACGCGCCACCAGCCCGCCGTACGAATGGCCCAGCAGGTGCACCGGTCCGTCGCTCAGGGCCGTGGCCTGGGCCAGGACGTCCATGGCGAGCGCGCGCTGGGTGTACCCGGAGCGGTCCGGCGCGCCCGGCGTCTCGTACTGGCCGCGGCCGTCCACGGCGACCGCCCGGTAGCCCGCCGCGGCGAGCGGTTCCAGCAGCGCGATGAAGTCCTCCTTGCTGCCGGTGTAACCGGGCAGCAGCAGCACCGTCCCGCGCACCGGGGCACCCTCCGGCGGGCGGGTGTCGAGCACCGCGAACTCGCCGCGCGTCGTGTGCAGCCGGTGGGCGTGCGCACCGGGCGGCAGGGCGAGGGACCTGGGCTTGCTCATGACTGGAGAGTAACCGCATACGCCGACGGCCCGGTCCCCGGAGTGGGGAACGGGCCGTCGAGCGGTGCGGTCGCCGGGTCAGGCGGTCTCGGTGACCGTCTTCTTGACCGCGCGGGTGCGGCGGGGCTTGGCGGGTGCCTCGGTGTCCGCGGCCTGGGTGGCGGTCTCGGTGAC
>NZ_JBVICA010000001.1:427115-435472 GCF_055573115.1 Streptomyces sp. NPDC030222 | reverse complement strand
ACTGCCTTCTTGGCGGTGCGGGTGCGGCGGGGCTTGGCCTCGGTGGTTTCGGCGGTGTCGAGGGCGGCTTCGGGGGTGGTTTCGGCCGTCTTCTTGACCGCGCGGGTGCGGCGGGGCTTGGCGGGTGCCTCGGTGTCCGCGGCCTGGGTGGCGGTCTCGGTGACTGCCTTCTTGGCGGTGCGGGTGCGGCGGGGCTTGGCCTCGGTGGTTTCGGCGGTGTCGAGGGCGGCTTCGGGGGTGGTTTCGGCCGTCTTCTTCACCGCGCGGGTGCGGCGGGGCTTGGCGGGTGCCTCGACGGTGTCGACGACCTCGACCGGCTCCACGACGGGGGCCGTCTCGACGACGGTCTCGGCCGTCTCGACCGCGGCCGCAGGCTTGGCAGCGCGCGTACGGCGACGGCGCGGCTTGGCCTCCACGGTCTCGACCGCTTCCACGGCCTCGACCGTCTCCACGGCCGCAGCGGCCTCGACGACCTCGACCGGCGACGTGGCCTCGACGGCCGACGCCGCATCCACGGTCTCGACACTCGCCGTGTCCACCACGCCCGGTGCACTGCGACGGGTCCGGCGACGGCGGCGCAGCGTGCGCGGACCGGCAGCCTCGGTGGCCTCCTCGGCGCTCTCGGACGCGGGCCCCGTGGCCGGCGCGGCCTCGGGGTCGACCGCGGCGCCGCCGCGCGTCCGCCGGCGCTGGCGCGGCGTACGCGTACGGGCCGGACGCTCCTCGGCGTCCCGGCCGCCGCGTCCCCGGCCGCCCGAGCGGCCGCCGCGGCCGCCGGGCTCGCCGAGGTCCTCGATCTCCTCCGCGTCCAGGCCGGCGCGGGTGCGCTCGGCACGGGGCAGCACGCCCTTGGTGCCGGCCGGGATGTTCAGCTCCTCGAAGAGGTGCCGGGACGTGGAGTACGTCTCGACGGGGTCGGCGAAGTCCAGGTCCAGCGCCTTGTTGATCAGCTGCCAGCGCGGGATGTCGTCCCAGTCGACCAGCGTGATCGCCGTACCGGACGCGCCCGCCCGGCCGGTGCGGCCGATGCGGTGCAGGTAGGTCTTCTCGTCCTCGGGCGACTGGTAGTTGATGACGTGCGTCACACCCTCGACGTCGATACCGCGGGCGGCGACGTCGGTGCAGACCAGGACGTCGACCTTGCCGTTGCGGAACGCGCGCAGCGCCTGCTCGCGCGCACCCTGCCCGAGGTCGCCGTGCACCGCGCCGGACGCGAAACCGCGCCGCTGGAGCTGCTCGGCGATGTCCGCGGCCGTGCGCTTCGTACGGCAGAAGATCATCACGAGTCCGCGGCCCTCGGCCTGCAGTATGCGCGCGACCATCTCCGGCTTGTCCATCGAGTGCGCGCGGTAGACGTGCTGCGCGATGTTCGCGTGGGTCGCGCCCTCGTCGTCCGGGGAGGTCGCGCGGATGTGCGTGGGCTGCGACATGTAGCGCCGGGCCAGGCCGATGACCGCACCGGGCATGGTCGCCGAGAACAGCATGGTCTGCCGCTTGGCCGGCAGCAGCTGGATGATCTTCTCGACGTCGGGCAGGAAGCCCAGGTCGAGCATTTCGTCGGCTTCGTCGAGCACGAGGGCCTTGACGTGCGACAGGTCCAGCTTCTTCTGGCCCGCGAGGTCCAGCAGCCGGCCGGGTGTGCCGACGACGACGTCGACGCCGAGCTTGAGGGCCTCGACCTGCGGCTCGTAGGCGCGGCCGCCGTAGATGGCGAGCACCCGCACGTTGCGGACCTTGCCGGCGGTCAGCAGGTCGTTGGTGACCTGGGTGCACAGCTCACGCGTGGGGACGACGACCAGCGCCTGCGGGGTGTCCGTCAGCTGCTCGGGGGCGGCGCGGCCGGCCTCGACGTCGACGGGGACGACCACGCGCTCCAGCAGCGGCAGGCCGAAGCCCAGCGTCTTGCCGGTGCCGGTCTTCGCCTGGCCGATCACATCGGTGCCGGCCAGCGCGACGGGGAGAGTCATCTCCTGGATGGGGAAGGGAGTCGTGATGCCGACGGCATCCAGGGCCTCGGCGGTCTCGGGGAGGATCCCGAGGTCTCGGAACGTAGTCAGGGCACTGCCTCTTCTGTGAAATGCGGTGCGAGGCGAACGCGGGGGGTCTCATCACGCCGGACTCGTCCGGCCGCGTGTGGGCGGCGCGGGGTGGCGCGGGACCACTGCCGTCGCTCGAGCGCTCGTACCGCTGAGGGCCCCTCATCCACGGAACGCATGTGTCACGTACCGCGCGGAGGGCGGGCGGGTCGGAGCCGATCGTGGCACCGACCGGGCATCCTCATTCAGACGGCCCGTCGATATTCGGCGGGCGCCTTACCACCATACCGTGGAATCGCGCATGTGTGTCGGGCCGATTTGTGGAAACCATGGGACGGCAGTGGCTGACCAGGGCCTTCCCCCTGGTGGCGGGCGGGCTATTGTGCGCTCCATGGAGACGCCTGACAACGCCAACACAGCCGAAGAACCGACCGGGATCGCCGCCCAGGACTGGGCGACCGCATCCGCCGAGCCCCAGTACCGCGCAGCGGTCGTGGACCTGCTGGGTGCCCTCGCGTACGGGGAGCTGGCGGCCTTCGAGCGGCTCGCCGAGGACGCGAAGCTCGCGCCGACGCTCGCCGACAAGGCGGAACTGGCGAAGATGGCCTCCGCCGAGTTCGGCCACTTCGAGCGGCTGCGGGACCGGCTCAGCGCGATCGACCAGGACCCGACTACGGCCATGGAGCCGTTCGCCGCCGCGCTGGACGAGTTCCACCGCCAGACCGCCCCCTCCGACTGGCTGGAGGGCCTGGTCAAGGCATACGTGGGCGACTCGATCGCCAGTGACTTCTACCGCGAGGTCGCCGAGCGCCTCGACTCCGACACCCGCTCGCTCGTGCTCGCGGTGCTCGACGACACGGGTCACGGCAACTTCGCCGTGGAGAAGGTCCGGGCCGCCATCGAGGCGGACCCCCGCGTGGGCGGCCGGCTCGCGCTGTGGGCACGGCGTCTGATGGGCGAGGCGCTGTCCCAGGCCCAGCGCGTGGTCGCGGAGCGCGACGCGCTCTCCACGATGCTGGTGGGCGGCGTCGCGGCCGGATTCGACCTCGCCGAGGTCGGCAAGATGTTCTCCCGGATCACCGAGGCCCACACCAAGCGCATGGCCGCCCTCGGGCTCGCTGCCTGACGACCCGCTGCCCGGCCGTACGGCCCGGCCCGTACGGATCCCAGTCGTACGGGCGACCGTCGTACGGCCCGGGCCGCGCGGCTCCCGCCGGGCCGCCGAACCGGCGGGCTTGGGCTCACACCTGCCAGGAGGCGGGTGATCGGCGCAGACGGCCGGTGGGGCGGAGCAACAGGGAGAGCAGCACCGCGCCGACCAGCACGGCACCGACCAGAACGGCCACCAGATGGCCCGGTCCGAGGGCCGAGTGCGTGAGGAACGCCCCGAAGAGCGTGCCGAGCGATCCCGCGCCGAGCGCCGCACGCCGAGAGGGCAGGCGGTCCGGATACCTGCGTGCCGCGGCCCAGCCGAGGACGAGTCCGAGCAGTACGGAGCCGAGAGCTTCCAGGATCACTGAGACTCACCTCGCGGGGTCGGTCCTGCGGGGTTGCGCCGTCTCGGATCATGCCCGCGACCTGCGCAAACGGTTCATTGCCCGTCCTACCCCCGGGCTGTCGGGCGCAACCCTCCCGGCGGACGCGGACACGCGAACGGCCCGGTGGTCCGAGGGGACCACCGGGCCGTTCGCGACATCCGGACTACAGCGCGCCGAAACCGACCCGGCGGGCGGCCGGCTCGCCGATCTCCACGTACGCGATCCGGTCGGCAGGCACCAGGATCTTCCGGCCCTTGTCGTCCGAGAGGCTCAGCAGCTGCGCCTTGCCGGCGAGCGCGTCGGCCACGGCGCGCTCCACATCCTCGGCGGACTGCCCGCTCTCCAGAACGATCTCCCGGGGTGCGTGCAGCACGCCGATCTTGACCTCCACGGCTATGTCCCTCCGAACGGTCCGTCTCGCGCGGCTGGCCGCGCCGTACCAGCACACATTAGCCCGGAGAGGGGACCCGTAGGCGTCGGCGCAGCACGCCCGCAGCGAACAGCCCCGGAGACGGGGCTCCGGGGCTGTTCATGCGAGGCGTACGGGCCGGTCCGCGGCCGGTACCCACCGGGTCGGCCGCGACGGCGGCGTCGCGCCGCGCCGGACGTGCCCCGGAAACGCGTCAGGGCTGCTGTTCCGCGCCGTGCAGCGGGAAGCCGGCGATACCCCGCCAGGCCAGCGAGGTGAGCAGCTGCACCGCCGTCTCCCGCGGAATGCCCGACCCGCTCGACAGCCAGTAGCGGGCCACCACCTGGGAGACACCGCCGAGGCCGACCGCCAGAAGCATGGACTCGTCCTTCGACAGTCCGGTGTCCTCGGCGATCACCTCGCTGATCGCCTCCGCGCACTGCAGCGACACCCGCTCCACCCGCTCGCGGACGGCCGGCTCGTTCGTCAGGTCGGACTCGAAGACCAGGCGGAACGCGCCGCCCTCGTCCTCCACATACGCGAAGTACGCGTCCATGGTCGCCGCGACCCGTTGCTTGTTGTCGTTCGTCGACTCCAGCGCGCCGCGGACCGCCTGGAGGAGGGCCTCGCAGTGCTGGTCGAGCAGGGCCAGGTAGAGCTCCAGCTTGCCCGGGAAGTGCTGGTACAGGACCGGCTTGCTGACCCCGGCGCGCTCGGCGATGTCGTCCATCGCCGCCGAGTGGTACCCCTGGGCGACGAAGACTTCCTGCGCCGCGCCCAGCAACTGGTTCCTTCGGGCTCGGCGTGGCAGACGCGTGCCCCTCGGGCGCGCCGCCTCTGTCTGCTCGATGGCTGTCACGCCGCCTCCCACGATCGTCTGATCAAGCACAGTTCCGTTGCCCTGTGCCGCGCCCGCCATCGTACTTTTGGGTAACCCGGTCGTGGGCCGTGCGGACGCAGAATTTCACGGACCGGACGGCTGCGGTAGCCGGAAAGCCGGTGATATGACGACAAGACCGGCATACGGCGAGTGATCCGCAGCTCAGCGGTAGTCCTCTTCGTCTATGGCGACCACCCGCCTCTGCTCCACGGCGTCGGCCTCGTTGGCCTTGGTCCGGTCGACACCGGTCAACGGGTCGTCGTGGTCCTGCTGCACCGCCGTGTGCTGCTCGGCCGCGTCGGCCTCGGGCGCTTCTTCGGTAAGTGCTTCGAGTTCCCGCTCGTCCTCCTCGGCGAACGTCTCGGGGTCGGTCGGATCGACGGACATGGCACGCCTCATTTCGGGCGGGGGCACTCGTTACCTACGAGCCTAGAAGGGTCGGGTACCCCGCGCCATGCGATCTGTGACGGCGAACACACGGGTTCCGGCGTGATCGTCTCGTAACATCAGTCGCATGTCTTCGACCGAGCTGCCGGACACCCTTGCCGGGACGCTCCCGGTCCCGCCGGGCAGCGGCGTCCGGGTCGCCGAGGGTGAGGAGCTGCGCAGCGTGACGCTGCCCGGGCTGACGCTCACCGTGCGTTCCCGGCCCGCCTCGCGCCCCGGGCTGCCGCCCGCCGTGTACGTGCACGGGCTCGGCGGCTCGTCGCAGAACTGGTCGGCGATGATGCCGTTCCTGCAGGACGCCGTGGACGGCGAGGCCCTCGATCTGCCGGGCTTCGGCGACTCGCCGCCGCCCGACGACGGCAACTACTCGGTCACCGGACACGCGCGGGCCGTCATCCGACATCTCGACGCGCACAGCCGCGGCCCCGTCCATCTGGTCGGCAACTCGCTCGGCGGCGCCGTCTCCACCCGGGTCGCCGCCGTGCGGCCCGACCTGGTGCGGACCCTCACCCTCGTCTCGCCCGCCCTGCCAGAGCTGCGGGCCCAGCGATCGGCCTGGCCGACCGCCATGCTCGCGATGCCGGGCGTGGCGTCCCTGTTCGCCCGGCTCACCCGTGACTGGACCGCCGAGCAGCGGGTCCGCGGGGTGCTGGCGCTCTGTTACGGAGACCCGTCGAAGGTCGGCGAGGAAGCGTTTCGGCACGCCGTCGAGGAGATGGAGCGCCGACTGCGCCTTCCTTATTTCTGGGACGCGATGTCCCGGTCCGCGCGTGGCGTCGTCGACGCGTACACCCTGGGCGGACAGCACGGACTGTGGCGGCAGGCCGAGCGGGTGCTCGCGCCGACCCTTCTCGTCTACGGCGGACGCGACCAGCTCGTCTCGTACCGGATGGCCCGCAAGGCGGCGGCGACGTTCCGCGACGCGCGCCTGCTGACGCTGCCCGAGGCAGGACACGTGGCGATGATGGAGTACCCGGAGGTCGTCGCCGAGGCGATCCGGGAGTTCGTCGACGAGCGCGGCAGGGGCTGACCCGGCCGTGGGACGTCACAGCCGCCCGAAGGGCAGCGCCGCGAAGGCGCAGGCAGAACAGAACGGCACGCAGCAGGGCGGCGGCCCCGACACGGGGCCGATGCCGCGGTTCCAGGACGGTGGGCCGAGTACGGGTCCTGTGCCGCGGGTGCAGGGGATGCCGGGTCGTGGTGCGGACACCGGGCCGCTGCCGCGTTTCCGGGACGGTGGGCCGAGTACGGGTCCTGTGCCGCGGGTGCAGGGTGCGCCCGGTGGTGGCCCGGGCACGGGGCCGACGCCGCGGTTCCAGGACGGTGGGCCGAGTACGGGCCCTATGCCGCGGTTCCAGGACGGTGGCCCGAGCACGGGCCCGATGCCCCGGGTGCAGGGCGCGCCAGGGCAGGGCGCCGCACAGGGGCGCGGCCGCGGGCAAGGTCCGCAGCACGGTGGGACGTACGAGGAGCACTACGCGGCCGGCACGCCGGCGCATGGTGTGCCGCAGGTGCGCGGCGGTCACCCCGACCATCGGGAACCGGGCGGCGGCTGGGACGGTGACGTCGGGTACGGCACCTGGCACGGGATCCCGCAAGGCGCCACGCCCCGCCACCCGGACCAGCAGCACCGGCAGGCGGCCGCCCACGCCGCGGCCGCGCCGACGTCGCCGATACCACCTCCGCGGCGCGAGTACGTAGAGGCCTTCGACGATTCCGGGACCTCCGGCAGCACGGGCCCCCTCGGCAACGGCAGCGGTTCCGCGACGGCCGGCACGGCTTCCTCCGCCGAGGAGGCCCCGGACACGCTGCGTCCGTCCGGGAGGAAGGCCGGCAGGACCGGGAAGGCCGCTCCGGCCGGAAAACCGTCCAAGGGCCGGGCCTTCACGGGGATCGCCGCGGCCGCCGTCACCACCGTGCTCGCGGTGGTCGTGGCGAGCCAGGCCGCCGATCCCGGCAGGGACGACGTCGCCGGCAAACCGTCGGGCGCCGACGCCCGGGAGACGGCGGACGGCTCCGCGTCGCGTTCGGACGAGCGGCCGACCCCGTCCGCGTCCACGCCCGCCGCGAAGCCGACGGCCGTGCCCGCGACCTTCGAGCAGCTGATGGCGCGCCAGTACCCGATCGCCGCGGACCTCCGGGGCCCCGGCGACTTCGAGGTGGTTCCCGGTTTCGACAAGGCACCCGGCAAGGGGCGGAAGTACCGCTACCGCGTGGACGTCGAGAAGGGGCTCGGGCTGGACGCCGCGTTGTTCGCGGAGGCCGTGCAGCGCACCCTGAACGACGACCGCAGCTGGGCGCACAACGGCGCCATGACCTTCGAACGGATCTCTTCGGGCGAGCCGGACTTCGTGATAACGCTGGCCAGCCCCGGAACCACCGCGGACTGGTGCGCCAAGTCGGACCTCGACACCGCCCAGGAGAACGTGTCGTGCGACTCGGCCAACACCGAGCGCATCATGATCAATGCGTTCCGGTGGGCCCAGGGCGCCGAGACGTTCGGGCCGAAGGCGATGACCGAGTACCGGCAGATGCTCATCAACCACGAGGTCGGGCACCGTCTCGGTCACGACCACGTCAGCTGCACCACCCCCGGTGCGCTCGCGCCGGTGATGCAGCAGCAGACCAAGACCCTGGAGATCGACGGGGTCAAGTGTCGTCCCAATCCCTGGATGTATCCCGGGAGTTGACGGGCGCGGGGCCGGGCGTGCCGTCACCCGCACCCGGTCGCGATGACCGTGATGCGGGACGGTCGCTCCGGACGCCGCGGGCGGCCCAGGGGTCGACGGAGGGTCCCGTGCCCACCGCCGTGCGACCGCGGTGCCCGAACCGCTGAACAGGCGCCCCCTCGTCATGACGGAAAGTAGTCGTACTGGACCGTAGCGCGACGGAACGCCACCGGTACGCGAAAGTTACGACTGTTCACCCCTTCCGGTGGGGGGGGGGGGGGGGGGGGGGGGGGGGGGGAGGAGAGGGGGGGGGGGGGGGGGGGGGTGTGGGGGGGGGGGGGGGGGGGAGACGAAGAAACAAAAACCACGTGGGGTTTT